>JAJXSZ010000084.1 GCA_021784255.1 Pseudomonadota bacterium
GGCGCCCGCTCCTGACGCGCTTGCCGACGCCGGCGCCGGGCTTCAGGGCAGCGCCGGCTCGGTCTCGCGGTAGGCGTCGCGCGCCGCCATCGCGGCGAACCAGGCGGCGAGCCGCGGCAGCCGGGCAAGCATCATCTGGCCCTCCGGCGCGGCGGCGAAATAGCCGAGCATCGGCGCGAGGTGCAGATCGGCGAGCGTCGGCGTCCAGCCCGCCGCGTCCGGCACCGAGACCAGCCGGTCCAGCGCGTCGAGCACGGTCGCGGCGGCGGCGAGCCCGGCACTGACCTCCGCCTCGTCGCCCAGCCGGCCGACCCGGGGGCGGAACACGCCGTGGCCGAAAACCTGGCGGACCAGCGGGCGATAGGCATAGCTGTCGGCTACCGAAACGATCTGCTGCATCCGCGCCCGCGCCCGCGCGCCCTCTGGTTGCAGCGCCGGCCCGGCGAAGGCCTCGTCCACGTAGCGGGCGATGGCGCAGGTCTCGTAGAGCACGAAGTCGCCATCGACCAGCACCGGCACGCGGCCGAACGGGTGCAGCGCGCGGTAATGGTCTGGCACGTCGGGCAGGAATGGGTCGATCTCCCGCCATCCATGCGCGACGCCCTTCTCGCGCAGCACCAATCGCGCGATCCACGCATAGACGCTGTAGCGATACCCGTGCAGCACCGGCGCCGCCGCCTCCACCATGGTCCCTGCCCCGCTGCTCCCCGCCCCGCCGCTCCACACCCAGCCGGGCACCGCGCCATCGGCGCCCGCCCACCCGATTCCCACGCCGGCCGGCATCATCAGCCCGGCCCTGCCCATGTCGGCGCCCGCCATGGCGGCCCCTTTCCGTCCCGCGCGCGGAGCCGGACGCGCTTCCAACCGCCCTCGCCCCATGGCAGGCTCCGCACCATGACGCAATCCGCGGACCAGGGCGACCTGCTGGGGCCGGCCGGGCGCGGCGGCCGGCGCGGGCCGGCCAGCGCCGCCGCCCTGCATCGCGAGCGCATGCGCCAGCGCCTGCTGCGCGCCGGTCCCGCCGCTCTCGCCGACTACGAGCTGCTGGAGATGGTGCTCTACATCGGCCTGCCGCGGGTCGACACCAAGTCTCTCGCCAAGGAATTGCTGAATCGTTTCGGCAGCTTCGCCAATGTCATCGCCGCGCCCGAGCAGGAGCTGCTCGCCGTCAGGGGCATCGGCGAATCGGCGGCGGCGACGCTGCGGCTGGTGCACGCCGCCGCCCTGCGCCTCGCCCACGCCGAGGTGAAGGAGGCGCCGGTGCTCGACAACTGGGACCGGCTGACCGCCTACCTCCAGGCGGCGATCGCGCGCGAGCCGGTCGAGCAGTTCCGCGTCCTGTTCCTCGACACCCGCAACCGCCTCATCGCCGACGAGGCGCAGGCGCGCGGCACCGTCAACCACACCCCGGTCTATCCGCGCGAGGTGGTGCGCCGGGCGCTGGAGCTGGGCGCGACGGCGCTGATCCTGGCCCACAACCATCCGAGCGGCGACCCCTCGCCGTCGCGTGCCGACATCGACATGACCCAGGCGATCCGCGACGCCGCGCGCGCGCTCGAGATCGTCGTGCACGACCACATCATCGTCGGCAACGGCAGGCACCTGAGCTTCCGGCGCGAAGGATTTCTCTGAGCGCGGCGCCGCCGCGCCCGGCGGCCACGCACCGTCAGGGCAGGCGCGCGGCGATCTGCCAGGCGCCGTCCCAGATCAGCCGCAGCGCGATTTCCAGCACCACCAGCAGGCCGACCCAGCCGAGCCAGCGGTAGCGCGCCAGCAACCGCGCGACCAGGCTCGCGGCCAGCCCCATCAGCACCACCGAGAGCGCCAGCCCCGCGACCAGGACCCAGAGCCGCCCGCCCGCGGCGCCGGCAACCGCGAGCACGTTGTCCAAACTCATCGACAGGTCGGCGAGCAGGATCTGCCAGGCCGCCTCGCGCAGCGTTTTCGGCACTCGCGCGCCGGCCGTCCCGCCGCCATGGCCGCGCAGCTCGCGCGCCATCTTCCAGGCGACCCAGAGCAGCAGCAGCCCGCCCGCCAGCAGCAGCCCGACCACCGCGAGCAGCCGCAGCGCCAGCGCGCCGAGGACGATGCGCAGCAGCGTCGCGGCACCGATGCCAAGCAGGATCGCGCCGCGCCGCTGCGCCTTGGGCAGGCCGGCGACCACGAGGCCGACGACGACCGCATTGTCGCCGGCGAGCGTCAGGTCGACCAGCAGCACCTGCCCGAGGGCCGCGAGGTCGTGGTAGGGCGTCATCTTGTCAGGAACCCCGCGGCCTCCTAGAGGCCGCGGGCAACGCGCGAGGCTGCATGATCCCCCGTTACACCCGCCCGCAGATGGCCACCATCTGGGCCCCGGAAAACCGCTACCGCATCTGGTTCGAGATCGAGGCGCTCGCCGCCGAGGCGATGGCCGAGCTCGGCGCCATCCCCGCCGCATCCGCGCGCGCCATCCGCGCCAAGGGCGGGGCGAAGCTGGCCGCCATCGGCCCCGCCGACATCGAGCGGATCGACGCCATCGAACGCGAGACGCGCCACGACGTCATCGCCTTCCTGACCTGGCTCGCCGAGGCGATCGGCGAGGATTCGCGCTTCGTGCATCTGGGCATGACCAGCAGCGACGTGCTCGACACCTGCCTCTCGGTGCAGCTCACCCAGGCCGCGGACCTGCTGCTCGCCGACCTCGACGCGCTGCTCGCCGCGCTGCAGCGCCGCGCCCTCGAGCACCGGCACACCCTGACCGTCGGCCGCAGCCATGGCATCCACGCCGAGCCCACCAGCTTCGGCCTCAAGCTCGCCGGCCACTACGCGGAGTTCGCGCGCAACCGCAAGCGGCTGGAGGCGGCGCGCGCCGAGGTCGCGGTGGCGGCGATCTCGGGCGCGGTCGGCACCTATGCGCATCTCGATCCACGCGTCGAGCAGCACGTCGCCACCCGGCTCGGCCTCGCCGTCGAAACGGTCTCGACGCAGGTGATCCCGCGCGACCGGCACGCGGCGTTCTTCTGTGCGCTGGCGCTGGTCGCGAGCGGCATCGAGCGGCTGGCGATCGAGGTGCGGCATCTGCAGCGCAGCGAGGTGCGCGAGGCGGAGGAGTTCTTCCATCCCGGCCAGAAAGGCAGCTCGGCGATGCCGCACAAGCGCAACCCGGTGCTGTCGGAGAACCTGACGGGCCTGGCGCGGCTGGTGCGCTCGGCGGCGATCCCGGCACTGGAGGATGTCGCCCTGTGGCACGAGCGCGACATCAGCCACTCCTCGGTCGAGCGCGGCATCGCGCCGGACGCGACGGTGACGCTGGATTTCGCGCTGACCCGCCTCGCCGGCATGATCGACAAGCTCGTGGTCTACCCCGAGCGGATGGCGGCGAACCTCGAATCCCTCGGCGGCGTGGTGCATTCGGGCGAGGTGCTGCTGGCCCTGGCCCGCGCCGGGCTGTCGCGCGAGGAGGCGTACCGGGTCGTCCAGTCGCAGGCGATGGCGACCTGGACCAGGCTCGGCACGCCGGAAGGCAGGACCTTCCGCGAGAACCTCGCCGCCGACCCGGCGGTCGGCGCGAACGTCGCCCCCGAGGTGCTCGACGCGGCGATGGACGCCGCCCGGCACCTGCGCCACGTGGACGCGGTGTTCGCGCGGGTGTTCGGCGCGGCGTAGCGCGCGCCGCTTCGCGCCAGGAACCCACGCGCCGGCGGCATGGCTTCCGCCATGGCATGCGCCATGGCGCGGGCCCCGGGCCGCTGCTATAGGCTTGGGCACAGAAGTCGCCGTGCTCCCTCGGCGCCACAAGGGATTCGCGCCATGGCCCGCCGCCGCCAGCTCTACGAAGGTAAAGCCAAGATCCTGTTCGAGGGGCCGGAGCCCGGCACGCTCGTGCAGTACTTCAAGGACGACGCCACCGCCTTCAATGCCCAGAAAAAGGGCGTGATCACCGGCAAGGGCGTGCTCAACAACCGCATCAGCGAATACCTGATGCAGCGCCTCGGCGAGATCGGCGTGCCCACCCATTTCGTGCGCCGGCTCAACATGCGCGAGCAGCTGATCCGCGAGGTCGAGATCATCCCGATCGAGGTGGTGGTGCGCAACGTCGCCGCCGGCAGCATCTCGGCGCGACTCGGCATCCAGGAAGGCACCCGCCTGCCGCGCTCGATCATCGAATACTATTACAAGAACGACGCGCTCAACGACCCGATCGTCTCCGAGGAGCACATCACCGCGTTCGGCTGGGCGCACCCCGCGGACATGGACGACATCGTCAGCCTGACGTTGCGAATCAACGACTTCCTGACCGGTCTTTTCCTCGGCGTCGGAATCACGCTGGTCGACTTCAAGGTCGAGTTCGGCCGGCTGTGGGAAAACGAGGAAATGCGCATCGTCCTCGCCGACGAGATCTCGCCCGACAATTGCCGGCTGTGGGACAGCAAGACCAACGAGAAGATGGACAAGGACCGGTTCCGCCGCGACCTCGGCCGCGTCGAGGAGGCCTACCAGGAGGTGGCGCGCCGCCTCGGTATCCTGCCCGAGGCCGGCGTGCGCGACATGAAGGGCCCGGAGATCATGCAATGAGAGGCGCGGCCGCCTCGATTGATTCGAGCCCCTGGTTGGTGGGCTGGCGGTTGGTGGGTTGGGGGTTCGCCGCGCGATGAAGGCCGTCGTCACCGTCATGCTCAAGCCCGGGGTGCTGGACCCGCAGGGCAAGGCGATCGGCCAGGCGCTGGCGCATCTCGGCTTCGGCGATGTCGGTGAGGTCCGTGCCGGCAAGGTGTTCGAGCTGGAACTCGCCCAGACGGATCCCGTCGCCGCCAGGAATGCCGCGGAATCGATGGCGAGGAAGCTGCTCGCCAACACCGTGATCGAGAGCTTCAAGGTCGAGATCGCCGGGGCGGCCACGCCATGAGGGCGGGGATCGTCGTCTTCCCCGGCATCAACCGCGAGCGCGACATGGCGATCGCGCTGGAACGCGCCTCGGGGCGTGCGCCGCGAATGGTCTGGCATCGCGAGACGGACCTTCAAGGTCTTGATCTTATTGTTATTCCTGGCGGCTTCTCCTACGGCGACTATCTCCGCTGCGGCGCCATGGCGGCGCAGTCGCCGGTGATGGAATCGATTCGCGCCCACGCCACGCGCGGCGGCCATGTGCTCGGCGTCTGCAACGGATTCCAGATTCTCGTGGAGTCGCAGCTGCTGCCCGGCGCGCTCCTGCGCAACGCCTCGCTGCGCTTCCTGTCGATGGACTGCCATCTGCGCGTCGAGCGCGCGGACACGGATTTCACCGCCCATTACCAGCGCGGCCAGGTGATCCGCGCGCCGATGGCGCATGGCGACGGCAACTACTTCGCCGACGACGCGACGCTCGACCGGCTGGAGGGCGAAGGGCTGGTGGCGTTCCGCTACGTCGCGCCGGACGGCAGCGTGACCGCGGCGGCCAACCGCAACGGCTCGGCGCGCAGCATCGCCGGCATCCTCTCGCCCAACCGGCGCATCCTCGGGCTGATGCCGCACCCCGAGGACCTGGTCGATCCGCTGCTGGGCGGCACCGACGGCGCGCCGCTGTTCGAGGGCCTCGCGGCCAGTCTCGCCGCGTGACCGGCCTCGCAGCGTGACCAGCAAACCAGTGAATCAGGCGCTGGCGGCCGAGTTCGGCCTGGACGCCGACGAATACCGGCGCGTCCTCGACATCATGGGCCGCACGCCGAGCTTCGCCGAGCTCGGCATCTTCTCGGTGATGTGGTCGGAGCACTGCTCCTACAAATCCTCGCGGGTATGGCTGCGCACCCTGCCGACCCAGGCGCCCTGGGTGATCCACGGCCCGGGCGAGAACGCCGGCGTGGTGGCAATCGGCGAGGGCCTGGCCGCCATCTTCAAGATGGAGAGCCATAACCACCCGAGCTTCATCGAGCCCTACCAGGGCGCGGCGACCGGCGTCGGCGGCATCCTGCGCGACGTCTTCACCATGGGGGCGAGGCCGGTCGCGAACCTCAACGCGCTGCGCTTCGGCGACCCGGCGAACCCGGCGACCCGGCGCATCGTCGACGGCGTGGTGCGCGGCATCGGCGGCTACGGTAATTGCGTCGGCGTGCCGACGGTGGGCGGCGAGATCAATTTCCACCCCGCCTATGATGGCAACCCGCTGGTCAACGCGATGACCGTCGGCATCGCGCCCGCCGGCCGGATCTTCCTCTCCGCCGCGGCGGGGATCGGCAACCCGGTCGTCTATGTGGGCTCACGGACCGGCCGCGACGGCATCCATGGCGCCACCATGGCCAGCGCCGAGTTCGGTGCCGACGCCGAGTCGAAGCGCCCGACGGTGCAGGTCGGCGACCCGTTCGTCGAGAAGCTGCTGATCGAAGCCTGCCTGGAGCTGATGGCGACCGACGCGATCGTCGCCATCCAGGACATGGGGGCCGCCGGCCTCACCTCCTCCTCGGTCGAGATGGCGGGCAAGGGCGGCGTCGGCATCGAGCTCGATCTCGACCAGGTGCCGCAGCGCGAGACCGGTATGTCGGCGTACGAGATGATGCTGTCGGAGAGCCAGGAGCGCATGCTGATCGTGCTGCGCCCCGGCGCGGAAGGCATCGCCCGCGCCATCTTCGAGAAATGGGAGCTGGATTTCGCGGTGATCGGCCACCTGACCGGGACCGGCCGCATCGTCGTGCGCCACCAGGGCCGCATCGAGGCGGACATCCCGCTCGCCCCGCTCGCCGATCAGGCGCCGCTCTACCATCGCCCCACCGCGCCCTCGCCGCCGCCCCGGCCGATCGGCAGCCTTCCCGCGGCGCGGCTCGCCGAGGACCTGGTGCGGCTGGTCGCCTGCCCGGACCTCGCCTCGCGCGCCTGGGTCTGGGACCAGTACGACAGCACCGTGGGCGGCCAGACGGTGAAGCGCCCGGGCGCGGCGGATGCGGCCATCGTCCGGGTGGACGGGCACCGCCTGGCGCTGGCGCTGACCACGGACTGCACGCCGCGCTACGTCGCCGCGGACCCCGAGGCCGGGGCCGCGCAGGCCGTCGCCGAGGCCTGGCGCAACATCACCGCGACCGGCGCCCGCCCGCTCGCCATCACCGACAACATGAATTTCGGCAACCCCGAGAAGCCGGTGGTGATGGGCCAGTTCGCCGGCGCCGTCGCCGGCATCGCCCGGGCCTGCATCGCGCTCGACTTCCCGGTCGTCTCCGGCAATGTCAGCCTCTACAACGAGACGGCGGGGTCGCCGATCCTGCCCACGCCGGCGATCGGCGGCCTCGGCGTGCTGGCCGACGCGGCGCAGGCCGTCGGCCTCGCCGCTGCCCCGGGCCAGGACCTGGTGCTGCTCGGCGGCGATCCGTCCCATCTCGGCCAGAGCCTGTGGCTGCGCGAGATCGCCGGGCAGGAAGCCGGACCGCCGCCGCCGGTCGATCTCGCCGCCGAGCGCCGCCACGGCGACTTCGTGCGCGCGCGCATCGCCGCCGGCGGGGTCGCGGCGTGTCACGACGTCGCCGATGGCGGGCTGCTGGTCGCCATCGGCGAGATGCTGCTGGCCGGCGACACCGGGGCGGTGCTCGGCCCGGCGCCGGACGCGGCCGGGTTCTGGTTCGGCGAGGACCAGGCGCGCTACGTGCTGGCGGTCGCCGACGGCGCCGCCCTCCTCGCCGCGGCGCAGGCGGCAGGAATTCCGGCGCGCCTGCTCGGGCGCACCGGCGGCGAGGGTTTGACACTCCCGGATGGCGCAACCATATCGCTGGCGACGCTGCGTTCGGCGCACGAACGCTTCTTCCCCGCGCTGATGGAGAGCTGACGTGGCGATGCCGGCAAGTGAGATCGAGGCGCTGATCAAGGCGGCAATTCCCGACGCGGTGGTCACCGTCGAGGACCTCGCCGGCGACGGCGACCACTACGCGGCGAGCGTGGTCGCGGAGTCCTTCCGCGGCCTGTCGCGCGTGCGCCAGCACCAGATCGTCTATGCCGCCCTGCGCGGGCGCATGGGCGGCGAGCTGCACGCGCTGGCGTTGCAGACCTCCGCTCCCTGAGTCCAGCCCATCCCTGAGCCCGCCGCCTCCCTTCGCCCGATCCGGCGGCGCCGCTACCCGAAACGCAACCCCCAACGACCACGAAGCTGCAGTCGAAACGCGAGGTACCCCATGGCCATGATCGAGGAACGCATCCAGTCCCAGGTCGCCGAGAACCCGGTGATGCTCTACATGAAGGGCACGGCGATGTTCCCGCAGTGCGGCTTCTCCGCCCGCGTGGTGCAGATCCTGTCGCACATGGGCGTGCCCTTCGTCACCGCGAACGTGCTGGAGGACGCCGAACTGCGCGACGGCATCAAGCAGTTCTCCAACTGGCCGACCATCCCGCAGCTCTATGTCGCCGGCGAGTTCGTCGGCGGCTGCGACATCGTCACCGAGATGTTCCAGTCCGGCGAGCTGGCGACGCTGCTCGCCGAGAAGGGCATCAAGACCGAAGCGAAGGCCTGAACCGCAGCAGCGGTCTGAACCGGCCCGGGGGCGCCGCCGCCCCCGCGGACCGGCCCGCAGCGGGAGAGGCGTTCAGGCGCACTTGGCGCGCCAGCGTCTCGCCGCGTGGCGCCCGGCGAGATTGACCGCCAGCAGCACCAGGCCGGCGGCGAGCAGCGCAAACGAGCCCGGCTCCGGCACCGCGGCGGCGACCCCGCCGGCAACGTAGTCCAGTGACTTCTGGCTGTCCGCGACGGCGACGCCATAATCCGCGGCCGTCTTCCCCGGAACGACGCCGTTGCTCCAGAGATCGGCCACCGCGCCGTCGGGAAGCTGGAACATCAGGCCGTAGATATCGAGGAAGCCGCCGGAAAACGGGTAGTCGCTGGCGGTCTGCACCGAGCCGGTCGGCCAGAACAGATTGTCGTAGGTGAGGGTGCCGTGATTGAAGAGCGGCAGGCCCGAGGCGACGGTGAATTTGCTGAAGTCGTGCGGCGCCAGCAGGTTGGTGCTTTCCGGTGTCGCGTAATTGATCGCCACCAGCGCCGCGACCGCGGCGTCGACGATGCCGAGCCCGTTGTTGGTGTCGGTGAAGCTGCCGGAGACACCGGTGATCTCGAACGCGGAGGCATATTTAGCGTCCGTCGCCGAGCCGTAGGTGAGCAGCAGCGACCCACTGATTCCCGGGGCGGAAAACGTGATGGGCACGGTGCTGGCCAGGGCCGGCTGGCTGCCGGCGATGGCGAGGGCCAGGGGTACGGCGGCCAGGGGCGCCGCGGCCAGTAACGTGCGCGTCAGGGTCTTTGCCATGATCGATCCTCCTGGACCGGCATCGATGCAGCGACGAGGCACGCACTGGCGTTCGGGGACCGCCGCGATGTTCAAAACATATCTTTTCCATGACCATCCCGCAAGCTGCGCCACGCATCGCCTCAGGCGCCGAGGTCGGCCAGCGCTTGCGCCGCCGCCCGGGAGACGGCGGGATCGGCGGCGAGCGATTTCGCCTGGCCGAGCCAGGCCCGCGCCCGCCGGCCGTCGCCGACCGCCGCCTCGTCCTTGCCCGCGCGCAGGTAGAGCCGCGCCGCCTGCGCCCGCTGACCGGTGGCGAGGGTCGCGGCCGCGGCCAGCCCCTCGCAGCGGGCCACGCCCCGCTCGTCCTCGAGCCGGATGCGCAGCCTGGCCGATGCCAGCGCCCAGTGCCGCGCCGACGCCGCCTCGCCGCGGGCGAGGTCGAGCCGCGCCTTGAGCTCGGTCAGGTCGGCGACCGAAAGCAGGTCCTTGTGCCCGGCGAGCACCAGCGATGCGGCGAGCAGCCCCGCCGTATCGTGGCGCGCATCGGCGATCAGCCCGAGCAGGAAGCGTCCGCGCAGCGCCACCGTCTGGTCGGGACCGGCCGCGACCTGCCGCGCCGTCGCCTCGGCCGCCGGCAGGTTGCCCTGCCGGTAGAGCGCGGTGGCGACGACGAGGCCGAGCGTCGGTGGTGGCCGGCGCCCGCGCCTGGCCAGCTCCGCCTCGAGCGCGCGCGCGTCGGCCAGGGCCTGCGCCGGTTTGTTGTCGGCCAGCTCCGCGATCGCGAGGTCGGTGCCGGCGGTGGCGATCGCCGCGCCGTTGCCGGTGGCCCGCGCCCGCGCCAGCGCCGCGCGGTACTCGCCGCTCGCCTCCGCCGCGTGGCCCGCGGTCAGCGCCTGGCGACCATAGGCCTCGTTGGCCGCGATCCGCCGGTCGGCGCAGCCGCCCAGCGCCAGCAGCGACGCCAGCACCAGCGCCAGGGCCGCGCCCGGCGTCACCCCGCCGGGAACCGCCTCATTCAGCGTCGCCCCGCCCGGAATTGCCCCACCCTGGATCGCCCGGCCCGCGAATCGCATGCCAATACCCCCGCCAATCAGGCATATGGTATCAGCCCCGACCGAT
>JAJXSZ010000085.1 GCA_021784255.1 Pseudomonadota bacterium
CGCAAACCGCCAGTCTGTGCCGAGGTATTCCGAGACACCATACTCGCCGACGCCATAGACTGGCGGCGTCCAGGTGGTGATGGTGATCGTGTAGCCCAGCGCCGCGGCAACCGAGATCAGGTATTCCGTGCTTTGGCCGCCGATCCCCGCGATCTTCGCGAGCAGCGCCGCGTGCCGCTGTCCCAGCGACGGGTTCGGCGCCATGCACGGGTCCGGCAGCGCATAGTCCTTCTCCCAGTCCGCCAGCAGTTGCACCGCCTGCGCCGGGTCGCTCTCCACGTCGAGCAGCTGCACCATCTCCGCGTGCAGCCCGTAGAACGTGTCGCCGATGCCGCCGGCCACGCCCGCGAGCGTGGTGTCCAGCGTGCGCGGCCACGCCCGCCCGCGCGGCAGCAGCGCCTGCACCGCCCGCTGGAACCCAGCCGCGGTATAGGCGGAAAACGGCGTCGAGGTCATTGCGCTACGTGAATGTTATCGTCGGTGCCGCGGGAATGTGCCCGGTCGCGAACACCACGTCCGCGCTCGGCGCCGTGAGGTCGAAGGAAACCACGCCATCCGCCGCGTCGATCGCCGCCTCGATCTGGCTGAGGAACAGCGTCCCCGGCGTCTGCACCGGGAACAGCGCGCCCGGCGGCAGCGGCGCGCTCACCCCGTCGCCGACAATCGCCGTGCTCCCGCTGCTCGGGCCGCCGATCGGCACCGTCGCCACCAGCGCGTCGAGCTGCGCGATCACCGCCGCCTGCAGCGCGCTCTGCGTAATCCCCGCCGTGCCCACCAGCCCGTGCACCGTGATCGCCAGCGCATCCGCCGCCGGCGCGAACACCACGCAGTCGGCGATCGCCGGCTTCGCCGCGTTCACCGCGTCCTGCACCGCCGTCACATCGGCCGAGAGCGGAATGTTGTTCGCCCGGCTGTCGATCACGAACGCGACATCGACCGTCCCAGGCCCGCGGTTGAGCGGCAGCACCCAGGCGCGCGTCGGCACGCCGGAAGCCTTGGCCCACGCCAGGAAGTCGCTCGCGGCACCGCCCTGCGGCGGCTGCCCCAGCCGCGCGAGCCCGCGCACGCGGTATGCCGCATCCGTCTCCGGGTCCGTCCCATTGACGATCCCGCTTGTGTCCACCGTCGCCGTCGCCTGCACGCCGGCGATCGCCGTCACCACGTTCAGCACCGCGCCGCTCACCTGGTTGCCGGCGGAGCCTGCCGCCTGCGCCACCACCGGCACGGAAATCGTCCCGCCGCTGCCCACCGTCGCCGCCGCCGTCGTCGCATAGCTCTGCGAGCCGTCCGCCGTCGCCACCAGCGTCGCGAGCGGGATCGGCGTGCCCTGCGCGCCGGAGAACACCACATTGCCCGCGGCCGTCGTCGCCTGGATGCGCGGCAGCCCCACCTCGCCCAGCCGCCGGTCGAGATACGGCGCCTCGGCGGAGGCGACGAAAAACTGTTTCGAAACCCAACCGAGCGCGCGATAGGCCGCCCACGCCACCGCGCCCACCACGTTGCCGACCACCGGCAACGTCGCGCGCGCCAGCGTCGTGTCCGCGCCCGGCACCCGCGCCGCCAGGTTCGCCAGCGCCTGCGCCCGCAGGTCGGAAAAGGAAGGAACGCTGAGCGGCATCAGCCCGGACTCCAGATCGTGTCAGCCGCCCGCGTGCTGCTGCCCGGCGAGCCAGCCGGCGGCAGGATCAGGCTCGTCGCCGGCGCGCCCTTCTCGAACTGCGGGCCGCCGATGCGAAGGGTGAGGTCCACCACCTGGCCCGCGTTCGCATAGACCCACACCATCGCGTCGGCCGAGGTGTTGCCGCCGGTGATGACCTGCGGGTTCGCATAGCGCGTCCAGGCGTATGGCGTCGCGCAGATCAGGCCCGGATATTCGGTCGTGCCGCCATATTGCCCCATCTGCAGCGAGAGCGTCTGTCCCGCCGGAAGCGTCCCGCTGACGATCTGCGCCCAGCAGGACTCGGTCCACGTGTCGCCGTTGACCACCTCGGCGTTCGAGTTGTCGAGGTAGACGTTGATCGCGAGCCCGGTCCCGGTCCCGCCCATCGTCCCACTGACGCCGATATCGAGATACGGCACACCGTTGTAGGTGCCGCTGCCGACGATGCTGCCGGTCAGCCCCGTTCCGAAGCTGATTCCCCAGTCCGGCGGAGTCGTCCCCGGCGTCCCCGCAACCGCGCCCTCGGCGCGCGGGTTGCGCACATAGTTCGTCGCCGCCGCCTCGACCAGGTTCCCCACCTGCGCGCCAGCCACGAACAGCGGCCGCAGCACGTTCGGCCCCACCTCGACGAGCGCGCCGGCGGCGTCCAGGAACGTCGCGTTGCTCGGCCTCGCGTCCAGCACGATCGTCGACGGCGGCGCGATCCCCGGCGCCGGCCCCGTCACGGACCACGCATAGGTGAACTGCCGCGTCGCCCCATCCTGCTCGATGGTCACGGTCAGCTCCAGCACCCCGAGCGATCGCGAAACCGCAGTCGCATTCACGCTCTGCGCCACGCCGTCGCGCACCATCCACGCCAGCGCCGCCTTCGCGTAGCTCTCCGCCCGCGCCAGCGTCTCGCGCGTCAGCAGCGCCCGGTCGAGCAGCCACAGTTTCGAACCCGTCACATCCGGCGGCGTCGCGCCCTGCTCGCCGGCATCGATCGGCAGGTCGCCCCACCACCCGCGCGGATCGCCGCTCCCGTCCGGGATCGCGTCGCCCGCATCCGCCGGCGCGTCCGTGAACAGCGAGATGACAACGGCCGTCTCCAGCCCGTCGTCCATCGCCAGGTCGCCGGCCGCGAGCGCCATGTCCGCGCGCCCGAGCGCCGGGTCCCAGATGAGCGCCACGTCCGCCACTCACACCTCCTGCGGGGTAGGGGTCGAAGTTTGCGGCGAGGAGGTCCCCGTCTGCACGTTCGGCACCAGGTGCGTGTGCTCGTTGTAGATCGTCCGCTGCCCGGCCATCGTTTCGTTCTGCGTCGTATAGTTGTCCGTGATGTCGCCGCTCACCAGCAGGCTGCCGGTCACCACCACGGTCCCGTTGTTCATCATCACGACCTTGGCGCCGCTCGCATCCTGCATCGTGAGCCTGCCGTCCGCCGTGAAGTGGAAGAACGTCCCGCTCGCGTGCTTCGCGCCGAACTCGCCCGCCGCGCTCGCCACGTTCTGCCCCAGCGCGTCGCCGCCGAGCGCCACCACGTGGTCGCGCGTTCCCATCACCTGCAGCAGCACCACGTCGGCCCCCGCCGGCAGGTTCGCGAACCAGCCATAGGGGTGCAGCACCTCCACGCTCTGCTTCGTCTCGCCGGCGAGCCCCGTCACCTGCGCGAGCGAGCGCCCCGCCAGCGCGCACGCCACGATCTTCCCGCGCGTGATCGCGGACCGCACCATGTGGTGCACGCGCTCCAGGCTCATCGAATGATGCCCCCAGCGCCGCCGTTCGCGTTCCAATCGATCCCGCTGCCGCGCCCGTGTCCCTTCCGCCCGCGCTTCTTGTAGAGCCGCACCTGCCCGGGGTCCGGCGTGTATCCCGCGACCGGCCCCACCGTCATCGTCGTCGTGCTGCCCGCCTGGTCCGTGAGCTCGAACTGCACCTGCACCACCAGCAGGTCCTGGTCCACGCCGAGCAGGTCGGAGCTCACCGCCGCGATCTGGTTCGGCGTCCACAGCGACCCGTCCGGCTGCCGCCATCCCTGCACGGTGATGGTCGCCTTCGTCGCCTGGCCGGCGCTGTACTGGCGCATCCAGTTCGCCCGCGCCTGCAGCTGCGCCTGCGTCATCTGCGTCTCGCCCAGCGTCACGCGCGGCCGGAACCGCGGCACCCCGCTGTCCGCCGCCGTCGCCTCCTGCTGCGTCAGCACCGCCGTGGCGCCGGCCGTGAGCCCGTGCTGCGCCTTCACGATGTATTCGGAAAACCGTTTCGCCCCGGAAATCGTCGCCGCCGCGTGCAGGATGTTCTCGCCTTCCACCAGCCGCCCCGGCGCCTGCGCGCTGCCCGCCGTCGTCAGCACCAGCTCGCCGTTCGCGTTGTCCGTCAGCAGCACGCCCGCCATGCGCCCCAGCCGCTCGAGGAACCGGAACGCCGTCTCCCCGCGCTCGATCGTCGCATCCGCCACCACGCTCGAGGCGAGCGGCGTCTCCACCACCACGCCGATGCCGAACATCGCCGCGATCGCCCGGCAGATCGCCGCGAACGGGTAGCCCGCATATTGCCCACCCGGAATATCCGGCGTGCAGTCCACGAGGTCTTCCGTCTTGCTGCGCCCCGTCACCCGCACCGCGTGCTGGTTGGGCCCGAACGCCGGCGCCACCGTGTCCACGTAGCCCGTCACCAGCACGTCGCCGCCCACCATCAGCACCGCCGGGGCAAAGGGCAAAATCCGCCACGGGAGGTCCTGGGGAGCCCAGCGGCCCATCACCGCGATGTCGAAATCCGCCACGCACCGGTCGATCCCGCGCGTGACGCGCAGCTCCGTCCAGCCGCTGAACCGGCGCCCGCCGATGGTCAGCGTGATCGTCTCCGGCGTGCTCATGCCGCGAGCGCCACGCCCACGGGCGGCATGAACAGCGGCTGCGCCACGTCGTTCAGGTCCTCGAGCTGCCCGGCCCGGCTCGCGTCCCGGTACAGCCGCTGCGCCAGCACCAGGCTCGGCACCGGCACGCCCGTCTCATAGCCGCCCAGCTGCGGCAGCGCCTGCGCGCGCGCGATCATGTCGCGCATCGCCAGCACGATCAGCCCGCTCCATGCGTGCCACAGCGCGTCCTCGCCCGCATCCGCCGCCGCCTGCGCCTGCGCGTCCAGCAGCGCCAGCAGCTGCGCCCGCGCCGTCTCGGCGTCGTTCGCGGAAACCCAGTCCGCGTTCGCATAGACCTGCGCCAGCGCCGCCACGGCGTTGCCTTGCACCAGCGCCACCACGGCCGCCTGCTGCGCCGCCTGCGCCGTGCTCTCGCTGCCCACGCCGCCCACCGCCGGCAGCGTGGCGCCGAACGTCGCGAGCTGCGCCAGGCCGCCGGAAGGGTCCGCCGGCACCGCGATCACGAACGGCGAGCCCGCCACCGGGTCGTCCACCGTCGTCGCCGTCGCCTGCGCCGCGATGATCGCGGCCGCCATGCCCTGCGTCGCCGTCTGCACCGCGGCCGCTGTCGCCGTCGTGTCCGTGGGCGCCGCGCTCACCGCCGCGATCTCCGTGCCCAGGCTGCCCACCGTGTCGAACGGCAGCCCCAGCATCGCGGAGGCCGCGCTCTCCAGCAGCGTCACCGGCGCCGTCGTCGCCAGCGTGATCGCCGCGTAGGCCTCGGATATCACCACCAGCGCGGAGGCCACGCCGTCGAGCAGCGCGGACGCCGTGTCCGCCCGGCTCAACGGGCTCAGGTCCGGGTTCGCCTCGACGAACTCGATGTTCAGGCTGCAATAGCCGCCCGCGTCGCGGTGCTCGGAAAAATCCACCACCGCGGCGGAGCACGTGATCTCGCCCATCGTGTAGTGGACGAACACGCCCGGCGAGCCATGCGCTTCCACCGCCTCGAGCAGCGCGTCCCGCTGCGCCTGGTAGCCCGGCCCCACCACATACGCGGTGATGCGGAAGCTGCGCGGCAGCCGCCCGAGGTCTTCCGTCGCCGCCCCGTCGCGCAGCGGCGCCTGGTGCACCACCAGCCGCCGGCCGCCGCGCCCACCGGACTGCTCCGTGTAGAACGGCACGCCGCGGAAGCTCGCCTGCCGCAGCGTGAACCCGAGCAGGGCCTCGATGGAGGTGAGAACGGAATCGGACATCAGTCGATCATCACCACGCCGGGCTGCGCGAACCCGACATCAACCTGCGGCGCGTCAGCGATGCCCGCATGCTCGGTCTTAACCCGCGTGCCCGGCGGCGCGCCCGTGAGCGCGACTGATACCTTCACGTGCCCATGCTGTGGCGCAGCGGCCGCCGCTGCCGCACCTGGCCGCAGGAAGGTGTGCGGCCCACCGCGATACACGCGCGGACCCACTGCGGCATTCGCCGGCGGCGAAATCCCCGGCGTCCCGGTCGCCCCGTTTTTCGATTTGGAAGCCCCGCCTAGCCCGAGCTCACGCCCGGCCCAGCTGTTCGCCGCCCACTTCACCGCGCCCTCGATGTTCGCGACGATCGGCTGGATCTTGTTCCACACCCATTGGAACGCATCGACGATGCTCTTGATCTCGAACTTGATCGCCCCGATCGCGACATTCCAGACCGCCTTGATCGCGTCCCAGAACTTCACCATGTACGGCTTGATCGAGGCCCAGTTCTCATAGATCAGGAGCGCCGCCCCCGCGATCGCGAGCCCGATCAGCACGATCGGGTTGGCGTCCAACGCGACGGTGAGCGCCATCATCACGCCCTTGAGCGCGCCGAAGATGTGCATGGCGCTGCTTACCGCCGTCAGCAGCGGCGAGCCCAGCGCCAGCACCATCGCGCCCACCACCACCTTGATCCCGCCGAGCGAATGCGCCACGGACGAGATCGTCCCGAACCAGTGCTGCATGTCGCCGATCACCTTGTGCAGGTCGATCGTGCGCACCCACTTCACCAGCTCCCCCACCGCGCCCGCGATGTTCGTCGAGATCCAGTCACGATTTGCTGCAATCCAGTCCGCCATCTTGGTCACGATAGGCCCAAGGATCGGCGCCAGCTTCGTGCCGATCTCCATGCTGAAGCCGCTCACGGCGACACTCAGCTCGACCCAGCTCTTATGGAACCCATCGAGCTGCTTTTTCGCTAGGCCGGTGGGAAGGTAACCATATTTCTTGAAGGCCGCATGATATTCGGCAAGACCGGCGGCGCCCTTGAGGAGGATGGGGATCAACGCGGCGCCGCCGCGCCCGAAAATCACCTGCGCCATCGCGTTGCGCATCGTCGCGCTCGTCGTGTGCTCGAACGCGTCGGCAAGCTGCGGCAGAATCTGCGACGCAGTGAGCGCCTTGCCGTTCGCGTCGTGCAGCTTGATCCCGAGATGCGCAAAGAGGGCCGCGGCTTCCTTGTTCTTGCCCCGGCTCACGTCTCCCATGGTTCGCGACAGGCGGAATAGGCTGCTGGTGAGGGTCTGCGTGCTGACGTCGTTCTCTTTCGCCGCCATGGACAGCGTCGCGAAGGAGCTGATCGAGACGCCAGCCTGCTCGGCGCTCGTCTTCATCTGGCTGAACGCCTCGCTCGCGGCGTTCGTCATCTCGATCAGCCCTACCAGGCTGCCCGCGCCGCCCAGCGCGCCGAGCGGTGCGACCATCTCAGCGAACGCCCCACCCACCTCGCGCGCGATGCCGCCGAGCTCGCCGAAGTGCCCACCGAGATTGCGCACATGGTTCGACAGCCGCTGGAAGATGCCGAGATGCGCCTCGCCGCCCTTCACGCCGGCGGAATGCATCTTCTTCTCTTCCGCGCCGGCCTTCCCCTCTGCCGCCGTCAGCGACTTCACCGCCGCGGTGATGCCGTGCACCGGCTCGCTGACCTTGTCGACGGCCTGGATGATCGCCTTGAAGACCGCGCCGCTGCCCGATTCCTCGGCGGCCATCCGTCACCCCTTCATCGCGTCGGCCTCGGCCTCGGCAATGCGTTGCATCTGGTTCCAGTAGATCAGCAGCTCGGCCGGCGTGACCCTCAGGACGGCGAGGTCGCCCCACCAGCGAGCGCACTCGAAGTATCGGTCGAGGAGCCCGCTGGCATCGTAGGGTCCAGCATCTGCGCCGCCGCCAGCCCGGCGCCGAGCGCGTCGAGCGCGGACAATCCCTTCACCGTGCCGGCGGGCACGTTGCTCGCCACGCGGTCAGCGAGCGCGATCGAAAACCCGATCTTGTCGGCGTCCATGTCCGGCAGCCCGATCAGGTCCGTGCCCGTCGGCTCGCGGAACTGCAGCACGGTGATCGTCTGGTCGATCACGCGGATCGGCTTCCTCAGCGTGTAGCTCGTCACGCGGTGATCTCCACCGCGGACGTGCCGCTGAACTTGAGCGCGCCGATCTCGCCGGCATCGACCTTGATGTCGGGGTCATCGATCTGGAACGCGCCGTAGACCATGTAGCTCTTGCCGTTGTTGAGCTTGATCTGCAGCGTCGTGTTGCCGTTGATCGCCTTGAGCGCGGAAACGCTCACCGCCGGCCCGTCGAGCGCCGTCATCGTCACGTCGGGCGGCAGCGTCTCGGTGGTGAAGCCGGCGATGGAGCCGTCGCTCGCCGGCACCGGCTTGCGCCCGATCCCGCCCAGCTTCACGGCCATGTCGGCCTTCACCTGATAATAGGCGCCGTCCAGGTAGAAGCTCGCGACGCCGCCACGTTCGATTGCAGCCATGGGAACTCCCTCCTATTACGCCGCGGCCTGCAGGGCCTGGAGATGGAACTGCGTCAGCACCGCGAAGATCCGCAGGCCGCTCACCAGGTACGGGTCGAACAGCACATCGACCCGCGTGTTGTCGTTGGCGTTGCGCTGCACGATGAGCCCCGTGGTGAACGCCGCGGTGTCGTCGCACAGCCCGGCGTCGACCAGCTGCGCGTACTGCGCCACCAGCTCCGCCTTGATGATGCCGGGCGTGACGATCACCGGCACGTCGCCCGGCGGCGTCACCGGGATCTTCGTGCCGTCGTCGGCGATCAGCGCGCGCGGGAACTTCTGCACCACCGCGCCCTTGAGCTGCCGCACCACCGCCATCAGCGTGAACATCGTCTCGGTGTCGAGATAACTCGTGTCCGGCTGGCCACCGCTGTTCTTCTGGTAGGTCGTCACCGCGCGCACGATCTGCGCGACGCCACCGCTACCATAGGCCGCGACCGCGATGCCGGTGGAAAGCAGGCTCTGTTGCTGCGTGAACGTGAAGTCGCTCGCGGAGGGCGCCGGCAGCACGCCGCGCAGCACCAGCGTCTGAACCGGCTGGTTCGGCTGGTTCACGGAGGAAACCGCGAACTGCGCCATGAACGCCGGACCCCAGATCCACGGCGGCGTCGGGCTCGCCTGGTTCACCCCCAGAACGGTGAGGTGCTGGTCGTTCAGCAGCGCGCCGTACGTCAGCAGGTTCGCCACCGTGTCACTGTGCGCGGTGAAGACGCCGCCATAGAGCGCCTGGTTGAAGCTCCAGCGCCCGGTCGCATCGTTCATCATCGCCGTGGTGTCGCCCAGCGAGGTCGCGTCGCTGTAGGCCGAGTAGATGAAGTCGAACGCCTGGTTGCCGAGGATCGTCGCGATGGTCGAGAGGCTCGGGTCCGTCGCGCCGCCCGTGAACGCGGTGATGGCGATCGTCAGCCCCGCCGGCGTCGCCTGGCCGCCCTCCGCGCCGAGGAAGTTGAGGATGATCGGAACCTGGTTCCCGAGCGTGCCCTTGTTGGCCGCGGTCAGCGTCACCGTCCCCGTCGCCGCCGCCGCCGTGAACGGCAGGTAGGGCGCGGCCGTGAGTGCCGCCGCGATATTGCCCGCGACCACCGTCGCCGTGTCGCCGTTGGTAACCCCCACCTGGATCGGCGAGACCGCACCGGACTGGCCAGGCACGCAGCCGGCATAGATCCACAGCGTCCCGTTCGCCGTCGCGGTGCCCGTGACGGCGATCGTGCCTGTCGCCGCCGTCGCGCCAGAGCCATCCGCGAGCGGGAGCGCCCACAGCTCGCCGGTGGCATCGTTCGCGCGGTAGGCCGCGATCTGCGCCGCGAGCTGCGACCGCGCGCCGAACGTCGCCTGCGCCCACGCGACGGAGGGCACATAGGTCGGCACCGCCGCGACCGCGTTGATCGTCTGCCCGATGATGAGCCGCCGCTGGTTCGGCACGGTGCCGCCGGCCGCGACGTTGCTGAACTCCGCGTAGAAGAACGGCACGCGGACGTTCGAGGGGATGTTGGCGAAGGGGATAAGAGAGGCGGACATCGTCGCCCTTTCAGGGTGTGAGTGTGACCTGAGCTTCGATCGCCTGCGTTCCCGCGGGCGGCGTCGTCGTCAGCGTCACCAGATCGAGCGGCGTGGTGACGCGCGGCCTGTAGCTTTCCGTCCAGATCAGCTCGAACTGCATGCGCCCATCGCCGACGATCAGGTTCTGCCTCGGCTCGAACAGCCGCCGCGTCTTGATCGACCCGATCCGCGTCACCAGCGTCGGCCATACCGGATCGCCGAGCAGCGCGTCCCGCGCCTGCGAGAGCAGCGTGTCGAGATCGGCGACCGCGTCCGCGCGCCGCGCCCGCTCGACCATTCCCTGCACAACCAGCTGCAGGGTCACGTCGAACGCTGGAACCGTCCCGCCAT
>JAJXSZ010000001.1 GCA_021784255.1 Pseudomonadota bacterium
CGGCGAGCGCGGCCGTCGCGATCATCCAGCCCGCCCCTCCCAGAGTGGCCAGGCGCACCGTGGCGAAACGCAGGCCGGCGAGGCGCGGGGGGCCGAGGCGCGGGGAGGCCAGGCGCGGGGGAGCGAGGCGCGGGGGAGCGACCGTCCGCGCGGCGGACCGCAAGGCGAGCATCGCTTCGGCGGCGGCAAACCGGCTGGCAAGCCACCTGCCGGCCGTCAGCATGGGGGCGGGCAGCATGGGGGCGGGCAGCATGGGGGCGGGCAGCAGGGCGGCGGCCAGCAGGGCGGCGGCCAGCAGGGCGGCGGGCGCCATGGTGGCCCCTCGCAGGGCGGCCAGCGCCGCGACCAGCCGCAGGGTGGCTTCCAGCCGCGCCATGGCGAGCACACGCTCCACGCCCGCCCGCCCCACCGCGAGGACGCGGCGCCACGCCAACCGCGTGACCACCGCGACCAGAAGGCGGGCGATCGTTCCGGCCTGTGGCTCTACGGCACCCACGCCGTGGCGGCGGCGCTGGCCAATCCCCACCGCCGGCTGCGCCGCCTGCTGCTGACGGAGGCCGCGGAGGAGGCGATCGCGGCACGCCTGCCGCGCCCCTGGGCGATCACGGCCGAGCGCGCAGAGCGCGAGCAGCTCGACCGGCTGCTGGGCCGCGACGCCGTGCACCAGGGGGCCGCGCTGCACGCGGACCCGTTGGTGGCACCGCCGCTGGCGCAGGTGCTGGAGCGGCCGGGGCCGCTGGTGGTGCTCGACCAGCTGGCGGATCCGCGCAATATCGGCGCGATCCTGCGCTCGGCGGCGGCGCTCGGCGCGGCGGCTGTCATCGTCCAGGAACGCCACGCACCCGAGGAGACGGGGGCACTGGCCAAGGCCGCGTCGGGGGCGCTGGAGACGATGCCGCTGCTGCGTGCCGTCAACATCGCGCGTACGCTGGTGGCGCTGAAGGCAGCGGACCTGTTCGTGGTCGGGCTCGACGCGGCAGCCCCGCCGCTCTCGGGCTCGGACCTCGCCGATCGGCGCGTGGCCATCGTGCTCGGCGCCGAGGGCGAAGGGCTGCGCCGTCTCACGCGCGAGACCTGCGACACGCTGGCCGGAATTTCGATCCAGGGCGGCGGCTTGCTCGACAGCCTCAACGTCTCGGCCGCCTGCGCCATCGCCCTCTACGAGCTGGGCCGGCGCTGATGGAGGCCGCGACGATCGCTGCCGCCGTGCTCTCCGCGCGCCGCCGTGGCCCGCCATACGCACCGCTGCCGCCCGACATCGCGCCGCGGACGCTCGAGGAGGGGCTGGCGGCCCAGGTGGCGCTGGCCCGGATGCTCGATGCCGATCCCCCGGCCGGCTTCAAGATCGGCGCCACGGCCGCGGGTATGCGCGCCTATCTCGGTCTCGGACACCCGCTTGCCGGGTTCATGCCGCGCGACGGCCTGGTCGCGAGCGGCAGCGTCCTGGACTGGACGGGCGCGCCGCTCGGCGTTGAATGTGAGATCGGCGTGCGCCTGGCGCGCGACCTGCCGGCGGGACCGTGCGACGCGGCACGGGCGCGGGAAGCCGTCGGCGATGTCTTTGCCGCCATCGAGATCGTCGAGAACCGCTACGGCCCGCCCCCGGTCGGCGACCTCAAGCTCGTGGGGCCCGCGGGCCTGCTGGCGGACCAGGTGTTCCACCATGGCGGCGTGCTCGGCAGGCCGGCGGCGGATTGGCGCGCGCTCGATCTCGCCGCGGTGGCCGGGCGCATGTGCGTGGACGGCCAGGAAGTCGGGCACGGCTTCGGTGCCGATCTGCTCGGCGAGCCGATGGCGGCGCTGGCCTGGCTTGCCGGCTCCGCCGAGGCCGCTGCGTTCGGCGGTCTGCGCGAGGGGCAGGTGGTGCTGCTGGGCAGCGTGACGCCGCCGATCTGGCTCGCCGGCCCGTGCACCGTGGACGTCGCCTTCGCCGGACTGGGCGAAGCCACCGTCCGGTTCGCTTAACCGGGCGTCAAGCGGCGGCGGGCAAAAGAGGGGTCCGCCGCGACCGCGGCGCTCCTCGCCAGAACGGCATCAGTTGGGAAACCCCCGCGGAGGCCGCGCATGCCGAGACGTCGAACCGAACCATCTGTCATTTCCCAGTCGCGCGCGCGCCAGGCGCGAGAGCTTCAGCCGCGCTTCGATGCGCCGGCCGGCGCCGCACAGAGCGCCCGCATGCCCGAATACGGCATGCCGTGCTGCGACTGGGCGCTGCTGTCGGAGCCTTTGCAACTCGCGGTCGCGCGCGAGGCGCTGATGCGGGCGGCGGAAACCATCGCCGGGCAGGCGATGGTGCTGGCCGCGGAGATGGACGATGGCGCGCTGCCCGACCGCGGCGGCGCCGAGGCGCTGCGCCTCTTCGCCGCCGTGGTGCGCGTCACCGGCCGGGAGCGAAACGCCCCGGCCGGCCACGCGTAGAGACCGGTCAGCCGGCCTTCACGGTCGGGTTGAGTGCCACGTAGGCGGCGTGGCCGTTGCGCATCACCCGCAACGCGATCGGCTTGCCGGCGTTCTCGGCCTGGCGGAGCACCCGCACCGCCGCCTGGGGCGAGTCGACCGTCTGCGCGCCCACGGCGGTGATCACGTCGCCCTGCTGCAACCCCGCCTGAGCCGCGGGCGAGCCGGGCTGCACGCCGGCAACGACGGCCCCCATGATGTCGCTGGGCAGGCCCAGCTGGCTGCGCGTGTTCGGCGTGATCGGCGCGAGGGCGAGCCCGATCCGCCCCTGCCCATGATGCGGAGCGGCCGAGGCGGTCCTGCCATTGGGCAGCGTCGCCAGCGCGACCGTCAGCGTCCTGATCTCGCCCTTGCGGATGTACTTGATCGGCGTTTGCGTGCCCGGCCGGATCGCCGCGATGTCGATCGCAAGATCGCGTGCCGACTTGATCGGCTGGCCGTTGACGTCGCGGATCACGTCGCCGGGCTGGAACCCTGCCCGCTGCGCCGGGCTGTTCGGCTCGACCGTCGCCACCAGCGCGCCGTCCGTGACGCCGTGTGGCAGGCCGAGGGCGCTCGCCATCTCCGGCGTCACCGGCTGCGCCGAGACGCCGAGATAGCCGCGGGTGACGGAGCCATGCGCCTCGATCTGGGCCACGACGTTCTTGACCATATCCGAGGGAATGGCAAAGCCGATGCCGACCGAGCCGCCGGAGGGCGAAATGATCGCGGTATCGACGCCGATCACCTGCCCCTGCTGGTTGAACAGCGGGCCACCGGAGTTGCCGGGATTGATCGGCGCGTCGATCTGGATGAAGTCGTCATAGGGTCCGGCGCCGATATCGCGCCCGCGCGCCGAGACGATGCCCGCCGTCACCGTGCCGCCGAGCCCGTAGGGGTTGCCCATCGCGACCACCCATTGCCCGGGCACGACATTGTTGCTTTGGCCGAGCTGCAGATAGGGCAGCGGCTTGCCGGCATTGACGCGCAGCACCGCGAGATCGGTGCGCGGATCGGTGCCGATGACCTTCGCCTTGAGATGCTGGCCGTCCGACAGCGTCACCATCACCTCGCGCGCATTCTTGACCACGTGGTTGTTGGTGACGATGGTGCCGTTGGCATCGACGAGGAAGCCGGAGCCCTTCGCCTCCTGGGCTTGCTGCTGCTGCGGAACCCGGAACATGCCGAACGGCGTCGGAATGGTCTCGACCGAGGCGTTCTGGATCCTGAGGTGGTTGGTGATGGACACCACCGCCGGACGGACGCTGGTGGCAAGGCTCGAGAAGTCGGGCAGCGTCGGCGCCGACGCCACCTTGATCGGCGCGCTGGTTTCGGCGCGCCCGACGGCGATGCCGCCGAGGACGGAGCCGGCCAGCAGGACGGCGACCAGCGCGACGCGGGTCGTCCGACGATGTGCAAGCAGGTGTTGCATGGGTTTCGATCCCCCTTGAATGATGGCATCTGTGGTCGGCGGGGCGTGCCCGCTCTTCGCCCAACATGGGGCGGCGGTACCGACCGGCCAGTGGCATGTCGGTGAAAGGCCGGACACGTGACGATCGTTTCAGGGTCGTGAAAGGTGCGGGCCCGGGAACGATCCGCGGGCCGGAAGCCGGGCGAGGGCGCCGCCCAGGTTGCCGCCGCGGCCGCCGCCGCGCTAATTCGCGCCGCGACGCCGGGTTAGCACAGCGGTAGTGCAGCGGTTTTGTAAACCGAAGGTCGGGGGTTCAAATCCCTCACCCGGCACCATCGCCCTCGCCAGGTGCGGCACCAGGTCAGGTCCGCAGTTCCTTGAAGAAGGCGCGCAGCAGCTCGCCGCACTCCGCCTCGCGCAGGCCCCCGACGACCTCCGGGACGTGCATGCAGCCTGGCGCGGCGAAGACCCGGGCGCCGTGCTCCACCGCGCCGCCCTTGGGATCGTAGGCACCGAAGATGACGCGGCGGAGACGGAAATGCACCGCCGCGCCGGCACACATCGCGCAGGGCTCGAGGGTCACATAGAGATCGCAGCCGGCCAGGCGCCCGCCGCTCGGCCCGCCCAGCGCCCGGGCGGCCCGTTGCATCGCCAGCAGCTCGGCATGGGCGGAGGCATCGTGCCCCGCCTCGACCTCGTTGCCCGCCGCGGCCAGCACCCTGCCGTCGGGCGCGACGACGACGGCGCCGACCGGCACCTCGCCGCGTGCGCCGGCCAGCCTCGCCTGCGCCAACGCCGCCGCCATGCCGCCGCTTGCCGAACTCATGGCGGCGAGCGTAGCAATCCGGCATGTCCCGCACCAACCCGCCAGCGATCGGCATCACTCTCGATTCCGAGGGATCGGGTGGCTATTCGAAATACGCCTGGTACGCCCTGCGCCAGAACTACGCCGCCGCAGTCGCCGCCGCGGGCGGGCTGCCGCTGGCGCTGGCGCACCTGCCGGAGCTCGCGGAGGCGATGCTCGACCGGCTGGACGCGCTGGTCATCACCGGCGGCGCCTTCGATGTCGGGCCGGAGCTTTATGGCGAGTCGGCAATGCACACGGCGACGACGCTGAAAGCCGCGCGCACCGCGGCCGAGCTGGCCTTGCTGCGCGGTGCGCTCAACCGCGACATGCCGGTGCTGGGCATCTGCGGCGGCGAGCAGCTGCTGGCCGTCGGCCTGGGCGGCACGCTGATCCAGCACATTCCGGACGCGATCCATAACCCACTGGCGCACGAGCAGCCCAACCCACGCCACGAGCCTGGTCATCCGGTCGCGATCACACCGGGCAGCCGCCTTGCTGCGATCACCGCCGAGACCGGGCTCCTGGTCAACTCCGCGCACCACCAGGCGGTGCGCACGCCGGGCCAGGCACGCGTCAACGCCACGGCGCCGGACGGCGTGATCGAGGGCATCGAGGATCCCTCCCGCCGCTTCTGCATCGGTGTGCAATGGCACCCCGAGTTCCTCATCAACGCCGCCGACCGGCGCCTGTTCGATGCCCTCGTCGCCGCCTGCACCTGACGCCGCCCTGCAGGCGGAACGCGGCGAGCGGATCGCCAAATTTCTGGCCCGCGCCGGCGTCGCCTCGCGGCGCGACGCGGAACAGATGATCGCGGCCGGGCGCGTCACGCTCAACGGCGCGCCCGTCACCCATCCGGCAACCTTCGTTACGGGAGCGGACGCGGTGCTGGTGGACGGCAAACCGGTCGGCGTCGAGCGCACCCGGCTGTTCCGCTACCACAAGCCCGTGGGGCTGGTGACGACGCATCGCGACCCAGAGGGCAGGCCCACCGTGTTCGCTCGCCTGCCGGCCGGCCTGCCGCGGCTCATCTCCGTCGGCAGGCTCGACCTCACCAGCGAGGGTTTGTTGCTGCTCACCAACGACGGCGAGCTGGCGCGCAGGCTCGAGCTGCCGTCCAACGGATGGCTGCGGCGCTATCGCGTGCGCGTGCACGGCCAGCCGGAGCCCGCAGCGCTGGCCAGGCTCGCGCGCGGCGTTACCGTCGATGGCATCGCCTACGGACCGATCGAGGCCGTGCTCGACGCCACCAAGGGCGACAACGCCTGGCTCAGCATGACGCTGCGCGAGGGGCGCAATCGCGAGATCCGCCGCGTGCTGGCGTATCTCGGCTTCCGCGTCAGCCGTCTGATCCGCCTCGCCTACGGGCCGTTCCAGCTCGGCACCCTGCCGCGCGGCGCGGTCGCCGAGGTGCCGCCCAAGGTGGTGCGGGAACAGCTCGGCTGATGCGCATCGTCGCCGGACGCTGGCGCGGCCACAGCCTCGCCGCTCCGGCCAGCACGGCGACGCGCCCGACCTCCGACCGCGCACGCCAGGCGATCTTCGACCGCCTGGCGCATGCGCCGTGGGCGGCAGGCGTGCTGGAGGACGCGACGGTGCTCGATGCCTTTGCGGGAACCGGCGCGCTGGGGCTGGAAGCGCTCTCGCGCGGGGCGGCGCGCGCCTGGTTCATGGAGACCGATGCTGCGGCACGGCGGGCGCTGGCCGCCAACATCGCAGCCTGCCGTGCGGGAAATGCAACGATCCTCGCCGCCGACGCAACGCACCCGCCACGAGGTCAGGCCTGCACGCTGGTCTTCCTCGATCCACCCTATGGCAAGGGGCTCATCGCACTGGCGCTCCCGGCGTTGCGGGCCGCGGGCTGGATCGCCCCCGGCGCACTGCTGGTCTGTGAGACGGCGCGCGACGCCGCGCTCGACCTCGGCACGCCACTCGCCATCACCGCCTGCGGCGCGGCGCGCGTCACGTTCCTTCGCGAAACAGCCGGCCCCAGCCCCTGACGGCGCGCGGATCGCCACCGGCGAGGCGCAGCGAGTCCCACACGACCGTTGCGATCGTATCGAGCACGAGAATGCCGGTCTCGGCCTCCAGTGTTTCGGCCAGCGCCGCCGCGTGCAGGTTGGTGCAGATGATGGCGATCGCCTCCGGGCGTGCCGCCGCCACCTCGCGCGCCATCGCGGCGATCCGCTCCTGGGGCACGTCGGCGAAGGCGAAATTCTCCGCGATCCCAAGGTGGCGTTCCGCTACCGTCTCGATACCGAGTGCAGCGTAATTGGCCTGGATGCGCGCCTGCACGTCCTGGGTGTAGGGCGTCACCAGGCCCATCCGGCGCACGCCGCGCGCCGCCAGGATATCGTTGAGCGCCAGCATCGAGGTGGTGGCAGGAATACCGGTCGACCCCGCGATGCCGGCGCAGAGCCGGCGGTCCACATCGAAGCCGAGCCAGCCGCCGGAGGTGCCGTTCCAGCCGATCGCCGCGACGCGCGCGTCGGCGAGCAGCGACGCCGCATGCAGCATCGGCGCGTCGTCGAACTGCGCAAGACCCGCCTGCGACAGCGTGATTTCAGTGACGCGGAAACGCGCAACGTGCAGGCTCGCGACGCCAGCGAGCATCGCAGCGGTAATCGGCTCCAACGCCGTGTTGGAACTGGGGGTGAGCATGCCTAAGCGCGGGAGGGTCATTGGCGACCGAACATCCTTTCTAGATCGGAACGGGTGAATTTGAGAAAGGTCGGCCGACCGTGGCTGCAGGTCGCGGCGCGCGGCGTCGCCTCCATCCGGCGCAGCAGGGCGTCCATCTCCGGGCCGGCGAGCCTGCGTCCGGCACGGATCGAGCCGTGGCAGGCCAGGCGCGCGATCGCGGCATCGAGACGAGCCTCCAGCACCAGGCCCTCGCCCCAGGCGGCGATCTCGTCGGCGAGATCGCGCAGCAGCGGTGCGGGATCGGCCGGCCCGAGCAGCGCGGGCAGCGCGCGGACCAGCACCGCGCCGTGGCCGAAGGGCTCGATCTCCAGGCCCAGGCGCGCGAACTCGGCCGCGCGCTCGGCCAGCGATGCAGCCTGACCCTCCGGCAGATCGACCACAGCGGGCAGCAGCAACGGCTGCGAGGCCACCGCCCCGGTGCGGAATTGTTCCGCTAGCGACTCGTGCGTCAGTCGCTCATGGGCAGCGTGCTGATCGACCAGGACCAACCCGCCATCGGGCGCGACGGCAACGATATAGGTGTCGAGCACCTGCGCGACCGCGGCGCCGAGCGGATGTTCCGCCGCCGGTTCTGCGGCCTCGATGCCGCGCACCGCGGGAGGCGCGGCGAACGACAATCGCGCTTCGGCGAAGCCGCCGCGCGATACCTCCACGACCGGCGGCCATGGCGCTCGCACGACGGATGGGTATGGCACGAACGATCGCGAGCCCAGCGGTGCCGGCCGACCCACCGGCCTCGCGCCGCCCGCAAGGGCTCGCCGCAGGGCGCCGATCACCAGGCCGCGCACGGCCTCCGCGTCGCGGAACCGCACCTCGGCCTTGGCGGGATGGACGTTCACGTCCACCGCTTCGGGATCGATCTCGAGGAACAGCGCCACGACCGCATGCCGCCCCGCAGCGATGACATCGCGATAGGCGACCCGCACCGCCGTGCGCAGCACCGGGTCCGCGACCGGGCGACCGTTCACGGCCAGCAACTGGCCGGCGACGGTCGCGCGCGTCACCGCCGGCGGAGCGGCCAGGCCGTGCACGCGCAAGCCATCGCGCTGCTCGTCGAAGGCGATCGTTGCCTCCGGCGCCAGGAGCGCGGCGACGCGCTGGGCCAACGGCTCCGCCGGCCGGTCGAACAGGGTCTCGTCATCGTTGCTGAAACGGAACGCCACGCCGGGTGCCGCAAGCGCGAGCCGGCGGACGGCAAGCTGCGCCGCGTCGCCCTCGCTGCGAGTGGATTTGAGGAATTTTCGCCGCGCCGGCGTGGCAAAAAACAGATCCTCGACCAGGACCCGCGTGCCCGGCGCGCCGGCGGCCGGGCGTACCTCAGACACCACGCCGCCCGCCACCGTGACGGTCGCAGCCTCCGCGCCAGGCCGCCGCGAGGTGATCGCAAGCCGCGCGGCCGCCCCGATCGAGGCCAGTGCCTCGCCGCGGAAACCCAGCGTGGCGATGCGCACCAGGTCATCGTCCGGCAGTTTGGAGGTCGCATGCCGGCGCACCGCCAGCGCCAGCTCCGCCGCACTCATGCCGCCGCCGTCGTCGGCAACCTCGATCGCGGCGACGCCGCCGCCGGCGATGGCGGCGGCAATGCGCCTGGCGCCGGCGTCGAGCGCGTTCTCCACCAGCTCGCGCAACGCCGCGGCCGGTCGCTCTATCACCTCGCCGGCGGCGATGCGGTCGATCGTCGCATCCGGCAGCACGCGGATCCGCGGCAGCTCCGCGGTCGTGCTCACGGTCCCGCCTGCAGCGCGCGCAGCCGCGCGACCGAGGCCACCGTCGGCGCACGCGCGTCCGCCGGCTCGCCCGCCAGCAGCGGGCGTATCTCCCTGGCAAGCACCTTGCCCAGCTCCACGCCCCATTGGTCGAAGCTGTTGACGCCCCAGAGGCAGCCCTGCACCGCGACCTTGTGTTCGTAGAGCGCGATCAGGCGCCCGAGAGTAAACGCGTCGAGCCTGCGGAACAGGATCACCGTGCTCGGCCGGTTGCCGGTGAAGACGCGGTGCGGCGCGACGGCCTCGATGGTCCGCGCGTCGGCGCCGGCGGCGCGCATCGCCGCCTCCGCCGCCGCCCGGTCGCGTCCGAAAGCCAGCGCCTCCGCCTGCGCCAGCGCGTTGGCGGCGAGGATGGCGTGCGCGTCGGGCCGGTCGTGGTCGGGTTCGGCAGCGAGCAGGAAATCCACCGGCACGAGGTCGGTGCCCTGGTGGACGAGCTGCATGAAGCTGTGCTGCGCGTCCGTGCCCGCCGCGCCGAACACGATGGGGCAGGTCCGGTGCGCCGCCGGCGTGCCGTCCAGTGCCACCGCCTTGCCGTTGCTCTCCATCTCGAGCTGCTGGAGATAGGCCGCCAGCAGGCGCAGCCGCTCGTCGTAGCCGAGGATGCAGAGGCTTGCCGCCCCCAGCACGTCGCGATGCCAAATGCCGGCCAGCGCCAGCAGCACCGGCAGGTTGTCGGCGAAGGGCGCGGTGCGGAAATGCTGGTCCATCGCGTGGCCGCCGGCGAGGAACGCGGCGAAGGCGTCCCAGCCCGCGGCCAGCGCCACCGACATGCCGATCGACGACCATACGGAGTAGCGGCCGCCGACCCAGTCGCGGAAGCCGAACATGCGCTCCGGCGCGATGCCGAAGCGCCCGACCGCCGCGGCGTTGGTGGAGAGTGCGGCGAAATGCATCCCGACCGCCGCCTCGCCGAGCGCCGCGGCGAGCCAGGCGCGCGCGGCGGCGGCATTGGTCATCGTCTCCTCGGTGGTGAAGGTCTTGGAGGCGACGAGGACCAGCGTGCGCGCGGGATCGAGTGTGCGCGCGAGGCCGGCGAAGGCGTGGCCATCGACGTTGGACAGGAAGTGCGGGACGAGCCGGGGGCCGTGCACCTGCGTCAGCGCGTCGCAGACGAAGCGCGGGCCGAGATCGGAGCCGCCGATGCCGATGTTGAGCACGGCATCGAAGCGTTCCCCCGTCGCGCCCACCAGCCGTCCCGCATGCACGTCCGCCACGAAGCGGCGCATCCGGGTGCGCTCCGCCACCGCGTCGGCGCAGGCCTGGTCCCAGGCCGAGGCGTTGGCATGGGCATGCAGATGCGCCGGTTCCGGCGCGCGCAGCGCCATGTGCAGCGCCGGACGATGCTCGGTCGCGTTCACCGCCTCGCCCGCGAACAGGCGCCGGCGGAAGCCCTCGAGGTCGGCGGCCCCGGCGAGCGCCAGCAGCGCGGCAAGCTCCGCCTCGCCGATCGAGCTGCGCGAAAGGTCGAGCGAGAGATCGTCCAGCGTGCGCGTCATCCGCGCCGGGCGGTCGGGATCGGCGGCGAAGCGGGCGGCAATGTCACGTGCCCCCGCCACCGCGGCAAGCGCGGCGAGGCGGGACCATGCTTCCTGCGATTCCATGCCCCGATCATACCCACGCTTGCCGTCCGCCGCGAGTACGGCCGGTTCGCTCGACACCGGATCGATCCGTCACCAGAGCAACCTCCGCTGTGTCCGAGCCTGCCCGGCTCAGGCAGAGCGGAGATAAGTTGCTCTGTTTCCCAAGTTTCCCAGAGCGGGAAATCGGGCCAGTTGATTCCATCCGGTCGGATATTGCTCTGGCATCATTCGCAACGAAACCGCGGCAGGCCGTCCCGGACGCTGCGTGGCGAACACTTGCACGGCCCTGTATCCGGGCAATCTCGATCCGGGCAATCTCGGCGCCAGAAACTGGTTCCGGGGCGATGCGGCGGTCGGCGCGGCGGCCGGGCTCACCGCCGGCGCCACGACGATCTGGTCCGGTGGCTGCTCGCCGGCACCACCGGGACCGTGCTGGTGGATGGTGCGCCGATCCCGATCCGGCACCTCGGCAATGGGGTCAGCATCGCCCGGGAGACGCGGCGGGGCATCACCTGCCGGCACCGTCGGGGCCGACGCCGCGGCGCCGCTGCTGCGCGCGGCGCATCTGCGCCTGCCCGGTCGGGCGGCGCGGGGGCTCAGAACAGCGAGTTGAACAGCGAATTGTTGCGCTGAATGATCGGCGTGTCGCCGGTATCCATGGGGCGGCCGAGCGCCTGATTGGCGCGGATCCGCTGCTGTTCCTTCGCCGCATCGACGGCAACGCCCGGCGGCGGGCTGTTGCTGCGCCAGAACATCAGTTCGTCGACGAAGCCCGGCTGCGCCGCCTGGTGGTTGTCGGCGGCGATCTGCTGGCGGATGTCGGTCGGCGCGGGCGGACCCGCGGCCTGGAGCAGCGCGGCCTGGCCGGCCGACATGCCGGCCGGCGCCATGCCGAGCGCGGTCTGCGGCGCCAGCGCCGCCTCCGCCGCGGCGCGGGCGCTCTGCGTCTGCGGGCGCGGGGCGCCGGGCTCGGGCGGGCGGAGGCTGAAATTCGGCGGGATCGAGAGCGGCGCCTGGGTCGTCACCGTGAACTCGTTCGGGGCCGCGCGTGTCAGCCCGAAAAAGCGGGAAGCCCCGCCATTGCCGCCACAGCCGGCGAGCGCCACCGCGCCGACCAGCACCACCGCCACGGAACCTGTCGCTTTCATGCGCGCTCCCCTACCATGCGCCACATCGTCATGCACCACCCCGGTCATGCGTTACCCCGGTCATTCATCGGCCTGGTCATTCATCGGCCTGGACCTTGTTCCCCGCGGCGCCCCGGTCGCGCCGGCGCAGGCCATCGAGCACCAGCACGCCGACGCCGCAGACGATCGCCGCATCGGCGAGGTTGAAAACATACCAGGAATAGCCGAAGGCGTGCGCGTGGATGAAATCCACCACCGCGCCGAAGCGCAGCCGGTCGAGGATGTTGCCGACAGCACCGCCGGCGATGGCTCCCAGGGCCGCGGCCGCGAGCAGGCTTTCCGCCCGTCGCAGCCAGGCCCAGAGCAGCGCCACCACGATCAGCGCCACCGCGATCAGGATCCAGGTGCCGATCTGGCTGTCGCCGTTCAGGATCCCGAAGGTGATGCCATGGTTCCAGACCATGGTGAGGTTAAGCCACCAGAACACCCGCAGATCCTGCCGCACCGGCAGGTTGAGCCCATACAGCACCCACGCCTTGCTCGCCTGGTCGGCCACCAGCACCAGGAGGCCGGCCAGCGCGCCGAGCCGCTCGCGCGTCATCGCCGGGCCCGCGCGGTCAGTGCCATCGAGCGGCGCGGCTTCGCGGGCGGGCGCATCAGGCCGCGCTGCGGCAGACGAGGCCGCTCGCCACCGCGTCCTCGCAGCGCCGGCACAGCGCCGGATGGCGCGCCGACTTGCCGACCTCCGGCAACACCCGCCAGCAACGCGCGCATTTCTGGCCCTCCGCGACGCCGACCCTTGCCGCCAGAGCCTCGCCCCTGTGCACGGCGACGTCCGAGACGATGGCCAGTTCCGCCCAGTCGGTACCAGTGAGTGCGGCGAACTCGGCCTCCGGCAGGGTCAGTTCCACTCTTGCCTGCAGGGAGGCGCTGATCTGGCCGGCCTGCCGCGCCGCCTCCAGCGCCGTGGTGATGGCGCGCCGCACCTCGCGCAGGGATTGCCACCGCGCCGCGAGCTCGCGGTCGCCCCAGCCCGCCGGGATCGTCGGGAACAGGCTGAGGTGCACGCTCTCGGCCTCGCCGAAACGCGCGATCCAGGCCTCCTCGGCGGTGAACGGCATCGCCGGGGCGAGCCATGTGCAGAGGCAGCGATGCAGATGGTCGAGCACCGTGCGCGCGGCGCGCCGGCGCGGCGCATCCGGCCGGTCGCAGTAGACCGTGTCCTTGCGGATATCGAAATAGAACGCCGAGAGATCCGCAGCGCAGAAATTATGCAGCGCCGGATAGACGCCGGTCCAGTCGTGGCTCACCACCGCATCGCGGATCTGCACGTCGAGCTCCGCCAGCCGGTGCAGCACGAAGCGCTCCAGCTCCGGCAGGTCCTCCGTCCGTTCGGTCTCGTCGAAGCCGGCGAGCGAGCCCAGCACCCAGCGCAGCGTGTTGCGCAAGCGACGGTAAAGCTCGGCCTGCTGCTTGAGGATCTCGCCGCCGATGCGCATGTCCTCGGCGGTGTCTGACGACATCACCCACAGGCGCAGGATGTCGGCGCCGTATTTCTCCAGCACCTCCTCGGGAGCGACGACGTTGCCGAGCGACTTCGACATTTTGCGCCCCTGCTCGTCCATGACGAAGCCATGGGTGAGCACGGACTTGAACGGCGCGCGCCCGCGCGTGCCGACCGCCTCGAGCAGCGAGGAATGGAACCAGCCGCGATGCTGGTCCGAGCCTTCGAGGTAGAGGTCGGCCGGCCAGGGCAGGCCGCGCCCCTCCAGCACGAAGGCGTGGGTCGATCCGGACTCGAACCAGACATCGACGATGTCCTTCACCTGCTCGTAGTCCGCGGGATCGCGCCCGGGGCCAAGGAAGCGCTCGGGCGGGGACGCGTACCAGGCATCGGCCCCCTCGGTCCTGAACGCCTCGACGATGCGGTCGACGACGCCCTGGTCGCGCAGCGCCTCGCCCGAGGCGCGGTGCACGAAGACGGCAATCGGCACGCCCCAGGCACGCTGGCGGCTGATGCACCAGTCGGGGCGGGCGGCGACCATGGAGCCGATGCGGTTGCGCCCCTGCTGCGGCACGAAATGCGTCGCCGCGATCGCCTCCAGCGCCTTGGCGCGGATCCTGGTTGCGTCGTCCAGGGCGATGAACCATTGCGGTGTCGCACGGAAGATCAGCGGCGCGCGGGAGCGCCAGGAATGCGGGTAGGAATGCTGCAGCGTGCCGCGGGCGAGCAGGTTGCCGGCGTCGGCGAGCGCCTGACAGACCGCGTCCGCCGCCTTGTAGACATGCAGCCCCGCGAACAGCGGCACCCAGGCGTTGAACGTGCCGTCCGGCCCCACCGTGTCCGGCACCTCGATGCCATTGGCGCGGCCGAGGTAAAAATCGTCCTCGCCATGGCCGGGCGCGATATGGACGAAGCCGGTGCCCTGATCCGTGGTGACGAAATCGGCCGCCAGCACCTTCACGTCGTGGTCGTAGCCGCGCCCGCGCAGCGGATGGGCGCACACGCTGCCGACCACATCCGCGCCCTTGACCATGCGGATCACGTGATGCGCGGTGACGCCGGTCTCCTTGATGAAGGCGGGCAGCAGCGGCAAGGCGACCAGCACCTGGCGGCGGAACGGCGCCTCGAGCTGCACCAGCGCGTATTCGAAGTCGGGCCCCACGGCGATGGCGCGGTTGCCCGGCATCGTCCAGGGCGTGGTGGTCCAGATCACCACCTCGGCGCCCTGAAACGGTCCGGCAATGACCGGAAAGGCGACGTGGATCGTCGTCGAGGTGTGGTCGTGGTACTCGATCTCCGCCTCGGCCAGCGCCGTCTTCTCGACCGGCGACCACATCACCGGGCGCAGCCCGCGATAGAGCGCGCCGTTCATCAGGAAGCGGCCGATCTCGCCGGCGATCGCCGCTTCCGACGGATAGTCCATCGTGGCGTAGCGGTGCGGCCAGTCGCCGAACACGCCGAGGCGACGGAACTCCTGCTCCTGCACGCCCATCCAGTGCTGCGCGTAGGCGCGGCATTCGGCACGGAAATCGATCACCGGCACCGTATCCTTGTCGCGCTTGGTCTTGCGGTATTCCTCCTCGATGCGCCACTCGATCGGCAGGCCGTGGCAGTCCCAGCCGGGAATATAGTTGGCATCGAAGCCCGCCATCTGGGCGGCGCGATTGACCACGTCCTTGAGGATCTTGTTGAGCGCGGTGCCGATATGCAGGTGGCCGTTGGCGTAGGGCGGGCCGTCATGGAGGATGAAGAGCCGGCGGCCGGCGGATGCGTGGCGCTGGCGCTGCCAAAGATCCATCGCCTCCCAGCGCGCGAGCATCGCCGGCTCGCGCCGGGGCAGGTCCGCGCGCATGGGAAAGCCGGTCTCGGGCAGGAAGACGGTATCGCGGTAGTCGGTCATGAACTCTCGTTCCAAAAAGATTCCGGGCTCCGTCCGGACCCGGCAAGGGCCCGGCCCCCCGCGTCCCGTCATTCGTCTCAGGGGTCTGCGGCCGACAGCCCCGGCGGGTCAAGGGCGGGGCCCTGCCACAGCAATTTTCTTGCCTCGCCGGCATCGCGCGCGATCTGCGCCCGGAGGGCGTCAAGGCTCGGGAACTTCCGCTCCTCGCGCAGGAAGGCCAGCAGCGAAACGCCGACCTCCTGGCCATAGAGATCTTCGGCAAAATCGAACAGATGCGCCTCGACCCGGCTTTTCGGCGCTTCGCCCAGCGTCGGCCGGCGGCCGATATTCGCCACCCCCGGCAGCGCGCGTCCGTCCGCGAGCCGGACCCGGACCGCATAGACCCCCCGCGCCGGCTCCAGATGCCGCCCGAGCGGCACGTTCGCGGTCGGGAACCCGATGGTCCGGCCCCGCGCGTCCCCATGCTCGACCGGACCGCGGATGGTCCAGGGCCGGCCGAGCAGGGCGGCCGCGCGCTCCGGATACCCGTCCTGCAGCAGGCGGCGGATGCGCGAGGAGGAAACCGGCCCCTCCGCATCGGTCAGTGCCGGGACCAGGGTGAGGCCGATGCCCAGCGCCTCCGCGCGCTCGGCAAGGAAGGCGGTGTTGCCGCCGCGGCGATGGCCGAAGGCGAAGTCGGCGCCGCAGGCCAGGTGGCGCGCGCCAAGGCCCCGATGCAGTACCTCCACCACGAATTCCTCCGCCGTCATGGCGCTGAACGCGCGGTCGAACGGCAGCTCGAACAGCAGGGCGGTGCCGAGCTGGCGCAGCGCCGCCGCCCGCTCCACCGACAGCGTCAGGCGGAACGGCGGATCGTCGGGGCGGAACAGCTCGCGCGGATGCGGCTCGAAGGTGAGCACGGCGCGGGGCGCGTCCGGCCGCGCCGCATGGGTGGCAGCGAGCACCTGGGCATGGCCGCGATGCACGCCGTCGAAGTTTCCGAGCGCCACCGAGGCGCCGCGCGCCGCGGCCGGCAGATCCCGCCAGGTCGAGAAAATTCGCAAGGCGAGGAGCGCGGCCTAGGACCGCAGCGGCGGCATCACCATCGCCTCGCCCTCGATCACCACCTTGCCGGCGACAACGCATTCGGTCTTGATCGTTGCGCGCTTCCTGGCCGTATCCACCGACGTGACCTCGACGCGCGCCGTCACCGTGTCGCCGATCCTGACCGGGGCGCGGAACCGCAGCGTCTGGCCGAGATAGACCGTCCCCGGTCCCGGCAGCCTGGTGCCCAGCACCGCCGAGATCAGACCCGCGGAAAGCATGCCATGGGCGATGCGCTGGCCGAACTGCGACCGGGCCGCCGCCTCGGCGTCCATATGCACGGGGTTGGTGTCCATGCTGACGGCGGCGAACATGAGGATGTCCGCCTCGGTGATGGTCTTGGCAATTTCGGCCGTCATCCCGGGCTCGATTTCGTCGAGATACGTCATGCGCTGGTTCCGTCCTGTCGCGGTGGCGGCGCGTTGTGGGCCAGGAGCGGCTGGCCGTCCAGCCGCCTCGCGTAGAGGTGGCGGGCGTGGCCGCGCGGGTGGTCCGGCACCGTGCCGAAGCGGGTGTAGCCGAGCCTCTCGTAGAAGCCGGGCGCCTGGAAGCTGCAGGTATCGAGATAGACGCCGACGCAGCCGCGACCGGCCGCGCGCCGCTCCGCCTCGCGCAGCAGGCGGGTGCCCAGGCCATCGCCACGCGCCGGCTCGGGCAGCCCCAGAAGTTCGACAAAGAGCCAACGATGCCGGATCCGGCCCCACAGCCCGCCGCCGCCCGGCGCCAGCAGGCCCAGGGACTGGCGAGGGTTCGGGCCGATGGCGGCGTCCGTGGTCCGGCGCAGCGCCGCCGCCAGCGCCCTGCGTTCCGCCGGATCGACCGCCTCGCGCAGGGTGAAGCCGGGCGGCGGCGCGGCGGGCCCCGCGCCACCCGGACGGGTGCGATGCAGGAAATAATGGTCGGTGTGACCCACCGGGTGGTCGGGCAGGGCCGCGAATTCCTCGAACCCCAGCCGGCGGTAGAAGCCAGGCGCCTGGAACGAAAACGTGTGCAGCCAGACCCCCGCCAGGCGATGCCGCGCCGCCACCGCCCGGCAGGCCGCCATGATCCCTCGGCCGGCCCCGCTCCGCCGCCATGACGGCGGCAGGTACAGCAGATCGACGTGCAGCCAGTCCCAGTAGGTGACGCCGATCAACCCGCCGACGAGGTCCCCCTCGCGGCGCAGGATGGAGATCCAGCGCGCCGGCTCGGACGAACCGCGCCCGGTCATCGCCTCGTTGTAGGCCTCGAGCGGCGCCAGCACCCGCTCGCGCGCCGCGTCGTCCTCGGTCTCGACCAGCTCGAACGCCATAGGCCAGCGTCGCCGCCCTTGCGGCGTTGCGCAACCGCGCCCCTGTCGCGATGGGTCGCGCGCGGGTAACATGACCGGCGACACCGCCACCAAGCCCAACCGCCACCCTGGGGGAACCGCCATGGATGCTGCCGACCTGCTGCTCGCCGCCCGCCGCGATCCGGCGAAACGCCTCGCCGACCTGCCGGACCCGGTGCGCCCGACGGAACTGGCGGGTGCCTATGCGATCCAGCACCGGGTGATGAGCGCGCTGGGTCCGATCGGCGGTTGGAAGGTGGGCGCACTGGCGCCGGAAGCGTCGCCGATCTGCGGCGCGCTGCCCGTCTCGGGCATCCTGCCGAGCCCGGCGAAGCTCGCCGCCGCCACGCACCGGATGCGCGGCATCGAGGCGGAGGTCGCGTTCCGCATCGGCTACGACCTGCCGCCGCGCAGCACGCCATACGCGCGCGAGGAAGTGATGGCCGCGATGGCCACCGCTCATCCGGCGATCGAAACGCTGGAATCCCGCTACCTCGACATGGACAAGGTGGCGATGCCCTCCAACATCGCCGACAGCCAGGGCCATGGCGGCTTCATCCACGGGCCCGGCCGGGCCGACTGGCAGACGATCGACTTCACCAGGGAGACGGTCGAGCAGGCGATCGACGGCGCGGCGATCCAGCGCACCGGCAACCCGGCGGGCGACATGGTGCGTCTGGTGGTCTGGCTCGCCAATGTCGGCAGCGTCTGGTCGGGCGGCCTCAAGGCCGGCCAGTTCGTGACCTGCGGCTCCTGGACCGGCAAGACCCTGGCCGGGCCGGCCGCGAAGGTTCGCGTGCGCTTCCCGAGCCTGGGCGAGGTCGCGCTCGACTACACCTGAGCGACGCGGCGGGCGAGCTCGGCGAACACCGCCACCGCCCGCTCCAGCGCCGCCACGGCAATGGTCTCGCCGGGCTTGTGTGCCACCTCGATCGAACCGGGGCCGAGCAGGAAGCACGGCGCGATCGCCGATAGCTCCGATGCGTCGGTGCCGTAGGGCGCGGTGGTCGCGCGCGCGCCCGTGACCTGCTCGACCAGCGCGACGAGCGGATGCCCGGCCGCCAGCTCCGGCGGCCGTCCCTCCCACGCCTCGTCCACACCGAGCCCGGCCGCCGCCGCGGCGGCACGCACGCGCTCGACCACGCGCATCGGCTCGACGCGGGCGGAATAGCGGAACTTGATGCGCACCGTGGCCACCGGCACCGTCACGTTCACCGCCGTTCCGTGGTTGTCGATGACCAGGTTGAAGTCGCTGAACGGCGGATCGTAAGCGGCATCCTGGATCGTGGGATCGCTGCGCAGCCACTCGAAGATGTCGCGCATCTCGCCCAGGAACGGCACCAGCACCCAGTTGGCGTTGCGCCCGCGCCCGGTGCTGCTGTGCGCCTGCTCGCCACGCGCGGTGATGGTGAAGTGCACGTTCGCGCGGTGGCCGCGCACCGGCACCATTCCGGTCGGCTCGGCGACCAGGATCGCGCGCGGCCGCACACGCCCGACGAGTTCGGAGCGCGCAACGATCGCCCGCGCGCCCTGCTTGGTCGTTTCCTCGTCGGTGGTGATCAGCAGGCTCGCCGGCACCTCCGGGGGCAGGGACGCCGCGGCGGCGATGCAGGCGGCGAGCGGGCCCTTCATGTCCGCCGCCCCGAGACCGTGCAGAACGCCCTCCTCAACGCGCGCCGACCATGGATCCTCGGTCCAGCCGGTGTCGGGCACCGTGTCCATGTGGCCGGAGAAGGCGAGGCCGCCGGGCGGGCCGCGGTGGGCAACCAGCGCCCGTTTCGCCACGCCGGCAGCGTCCGTGTAGTCCAGCCGCTCGATGTCGAAGCCCGCGAGCGCGGCTTCCAGACGTTCGGCAATGGGGAGGTTGGAGACCGAGCTGCGGGAATCGATGGCGACAAGGTCGCGGGCCAGGGCGAGAGGCATCGCAGGCGTATGGAAGCGAATCGCCGCCAGGGCAAACGCCCGCCCAGAGCCATATCCGACCAGATCGAATCATCTGGCCGGATTTCTTGCTCCAGGGAACGCAGCATCGGCAGCAATCTCCGGTCTGCCTGAGCCGGTCTGTATGAGTCTGTCGGGCTCAGACAGACCGGAGCTTGCGCTCGCGGTGCCGAATCAGCGGCGGGCAGCAGACCGCGGCACTCGGCGAATTGCGACGGCGACGCTGCGTGCGCCGGGCACCGGAAGCGACGCCGCGGCCACGCCCCCATTGACCCCGCCACACCGATCCGGCCAGCCTCGCGCCATGCAACCGACCTATCTCGACCCACGCCGCGGCCGCACCTACCCGCTCGATCCGCCGCGCTGGTGCGGCGACGACGGTTCGCCGCTGTTCCTCACCGACCTGCCGGGAATCGCACCGGCCGATATCGACGCCAAGGCGCACGGGCTGTGGCGCTATCGCGCGGCATTGCCGATGCCGCAGGCGAAGCCGGTCACGCTCGGCGAAGGCTGGACGCCGCTGCTGGCGCGCCGCTTCGCCGGGATCGACGTGCAGGTGAAATGCGAATGGGTGATGCCCACCGGCAGCTTCAAGGATCGCGGCACCTGCGTCATGCTCACCGGGCTGCGCGCGCAGGGCGTCGCCCACGTGCTGGAGGACAGTTCCGGCAACGGCGGCGCGGCCGTCGCCGCGTATGCCGCGGCGGGGGGGATGGCGGCGACCATCATGGCTCCGGATTCCACCAGCCCCGCCAAGACGCTGGCGATGCGCGCGGCGGGGGCGGCCGTGGAGCTGATCCCGGGCAACCGCCAGTCGACCGCCGACGCCGCCGTCGCGCGCTCGCGCACCATCTTCTACGCCAGCCACAATTGGCACCCGTTCTTCCTGCACGGGACCAAGACGCTGGCCTATGAGCTGTGGGAGCAACTGGGTTTCAGGCAGCCGGACAATATCGTCATTCCCTGCGGCGCCGGCTCCAACGTGCTCGGCTGCGCCATCGGTTTCGGCGAGCTGCTGCGCGCCGGGCAGATCGCGCGGCTGCCGCGCCTGTTCGCCGCCCAGCCGCGCCACTGCGCGCCGGTCGCCGCCGAGGCCGCGGGCGAACCGCCGCCGCCGATCCGCCAGACCATCGCCGAAGGCACCGCCATCGCGCAGCCGGTGCGGCTGCACGAGGTGGTCGCGGCTCTGCGCGAAAGCGGCGGCGGCGGCGTGATGGTGGACGAGGAAGCCATCGCCGCGGCAACGCTCGCCCTGGCGCAGGCCGGCCTTTACGTGGAACCGACCTCGGCGCAGGCGCTGCCGGCGCTGCAGACGCTGCTCGCCGAGGGCCGCATCCGGCGCGGCGAGACGACGGTGATGGTGCTCACCGGCAGCGGCCTCAAGGCGGGGCCGCGCATCGAGGAAATCCTCGGGCGGTTCCGATGAAGCTCGACGACCTGCCGACCCCCTGCCTGGTGCTGGACCGCAGGCGCCTGGCGCGCAACCTCGAGCGCATGGCCAGCGCCGTCGCCATGCTCGGGGTGGCCCTGCGGCCGCACATGAAGACTGCGAAATCGGCCGATGTCGCCCGGCTCGCACTACCGGATGGCGGCGGCGTTACCGTCTCCACTGTTGCCGAAGCGGAATATTTCCTGGCGCACGGCTTCGGCGACATCATCCTGGGCGCGGCCATCACGCCGCAGAAGCTCGATCAGGTCGCGCGCCTCAACGCTGCCGGCGGGCAGATCAAGGTGGTGACCGACGATACCGACATGGCCGCCGCGATCGCGCGCCACCCTGGCCGTGTTGACGCATTGATCGAGCTCGACTGCGGCGAGGGGCGCAGCGGCATCGGCGCGGACGACGCGGCGCTCGAGGCGATCGCCAACCAGCTCGGCGATCGCCTCGCCGGCGTCTTCGCCCATGCGGGGCACAGCTACGCCGCGCGCGACCGCGCCGCGCTCACCGCCATCGCAATGCGCGAACGCCACGATGCGGCAGGCGCGGCACGCCGCCTGCGCGATGCGGGGCACGATTGTCCGATCGTCTCCATCGGCTCCTCGCCCACCGCGCTGATCCCCGGCGACGCCGGGGGCATTACGGAAATCCGGCCTGGCGTCTACATGTTCGGCGACCTGTTCCAGGCCGAGATCGGCACGCACGGGCGCGAGGACATCGCCGTGACGGTGCTGGCCAGCGTCATCGGCCGCCGGCCGGCCGAGCGCCGATTGCTCGTCGATGCCGGTTCGCTCGCGCTTTCCCGCGACCGCAGCACCGAGACGACGGCGCATGATTGCGGCTTCGGACTGGTCCTCGATGCGGGCGGCGAGCCCAGCCTCGGCGAAAGCCGCGTCGTCCGGGTCTGGCAGGAGCACGGGCTCGTGCAACTGGCGCACGGCAGCGTCGAGGGCTTCGCCATCGGCGGTCGCCTGCGCATCGCGCCCAACCACACCTGCCTCACCTCGGCGGCGCATGACCGCTACTACGTCGTCGATGGCGGCGATGAGGTCGTCGCGGTCTGGCCCAGGATCAATGGCTGGTAGGCCGCCGGCGCGCCGCTATTCCGCCGGGACGGCCATGGCGCGCGGCACCGCACCACGGGCGAGGGCGGCGCAGACCAGGCTCACCATCAGCAAGACCGCGACCAGCGCGAAGACCAGCTCCGGATGGCCCTGATCGATGAGGAAGCCGAACGGTACCGGCGTCAGCGCCGAGCCGAGCGGCAGGCCCGAGGAGACGAAACCGAAGACCTTGCCCACCTCGCCGGGCGGGGACGCTTCGCGCACCATCATGTCGCGCGGCGTGCGGCTGCAACCGGCGGCAAGCCCGGCGGCGAACATCACAGCGGCGACCAGGATATCGGGCAGCGGCAGATAGCCGCCGACGAGCGTGAACAACGCCGAGAGCGTGACCACGACCACGGTGAAGGCGAGGTGGCGCGGGGTGCGATCGACCACCGAGCCGCCGACCAGCACGCCAAGCGTCGCGCCGATCATGTACAGGGTGAGCACGGTGGAAGCCGCGGTGATGCCGATGCCGTGCACCTGGTGCAGCACCGTGATGAGCCAGGATTGCAGCCCGGCGCCCGCCATGGACCCGGTGATGAAGAAGCCGAGGAACAGCAGCATCGGCCGGGTGAGCAGAAGCTTGTGCCCGGCGACGGCGGGGCCGCGCTCGCGCACGGGTTGGCCCGCGTCCGTCAGGATGCGGCTCTGCAACAGCACGGCCAGGACCAGCGGCAGGCCAGCCAGGCCCACGAGGCTCACGCCCCAGCGCCAGCCGATCAGCCAGATCAGCCCCGCCATCACCGGCGGTGCGACCGAAAACCCCACATTGCCCGCGAAGGTATGCAGCGCGAAGGCGCGGCCGGTGCGCTCGCGGCTGATCGAGCCGGAGAGGATCGCATAGTCCGCGGGATGCACCACGGAATTGCCGATCCCCGAGAGGGCGGCCAGCGCCAGCAACTGCCAATAACTGCCGGCGAGCCCCATCAGCGCGATCGCGGCCGCCATCAGCCCGACGCCGCCGACGAGATATGGCCGCGCGCCGTGCCGGTCGACGAGGAAGCCCACGGGTGTCTGCAACAGGGCGGTCACCGCCGACATCGTCGCGGCGATCAGGCCCAGTTGCGCGAACGAGACGTGAAACGCGGGCTGCCAGGCCAGGAACAGCGGCGGCAGGCAGAGCACGTAGAAATGCGACAGGAAATGCCCGATCCCGATCAGCGTGCTGACACGTGCGTCGCGGCTCATGGGCGGACTCTGCGCGAGGCGCGCGAGCGGGTCAAACAGTGGCAACCACGCAACGAGGAGCGAGCATGACGAGCGACCCTCTCTGGCTGAACTGGGCTCGCGAGATCCAGGCGCTGGCGCAGAGTGGCCTCGCCTTCGAACCGAACGGCTACGACCGCGAACGCTATGAGCGGTTGCGCGAGCTCGCGGCGGCGATGATGGCGCACCACACCGGGGCGAGCCTGCCGCGGATCGAGACGTTGTTCGCGGGCCAGCAGGGCTACGCGACGCCGAAAGTGGATGTGCGAGGCGCCGCCTTCGACGCGGCGGGGCGCATCCTCATGGTGCGGGAGGTCGCCGATGGCGGCCGCTGGACCCTGCCGGGCGGCTGGGCGGACGTGAACCTGACCCCCGCGGAAAATGTGATCAAGGAGATGCGCGAGGAAAGCGGCTACGAGGTGCGGGTGCGCAAGCTCGCCGCTGCCTGGGACCGCACGCGCCAGGGCCATGCCCCCGGCGTCTTTTCCTGCGTCAAGCTGTTCTTCATCTGCGAGGTGGTGGGTGGGGAGGCGCGCACGAGCAGCGAAACGTCGGAAATCGGCTGGTTCGGCGAGGCGGCACTGCCCGCGGACCTGTCGCTCGGCCGGGTCCTGCCAACCCAGCTTCACCGCATGTTCGCCCACGCCCGCGATGCATGCCTCGCCGCGGAATTCGACTGAGCCTATCGGCGCCCGCGCCGACCGCGCTTCTTCGGATCATAGCCGCCCCCGCCGGGACCCAGCGGCTGCGGCGCGCGATCGCCGCGGCGGATCGCGGCCGAGGACATCGGCGGCGGCTCCAGGCCGAGCTCGAGCGCCTCCAGGCGGCGGATCTCGTCGCGCATCCGCGCGGCCTCCTCGAATTCGAGATTCGCGGCGGCATCGCGCATCCGCTTCTCCAGTTCCGCGATCGCGGCCTTGAGGTCCTTGCCAACCATGGAAGCGACCTTGGAATCCGCAACCGGCGCCACCGTCACGTAATCCTGCTCGAACACGCTCTCGAGCACCTTGTCGATCTCCTTGCGCACGGATTGCGGCGTGATGCCGTGCGTTTCGTTCCAGTCGCGCTGTTTGTTACGGCGTCGTTCGGTCTCCTCGATCGCGAAGCGCAGGGATTTGGTCATCGTATCGGCGTAGAGGATGACGCGCCCGTCGATGTTGCGCGCAGCCCGGCCGATGGTCTGGATCAGCGAGGTCTGCGAGCGCAGGAACCCTTCCTTGTCCGCATCCAGGATCGCCACCAGCGCGCATTCCGGGATGTCGAGCCCTTCGCGCAGCAGGTTGATGCCGACCAGCACATCGAAGACACCGAGGCGCAGGTCGCGGATGATCTCGATGCGCTCCAGCGTGTCGATGTCGGAATGGAGGTAGCGGACCCTGACGCCCTGCTCGGTGAGATACTCCGTGAGGTCCTCGGCCATGCGCTTGGTCAGCGTCGTAACCAGCACGCGCCCGCCGCGCGAAGCGACGGCGCGGCACTCGCCGAGCAGGTCGTCGACCTGGTGCTCGACCGGGCGCACCTGCGTCACCGGGTCGATCAGGCCGGTGGGGCGGATCACCTGCTCGGCGAAGACGCCGCCCGAGCGTTCCATCTCCCACGGTCCAGGGGTCGCCGAGACAAAGATGCTCTGCGGCCGGAACCGGTCCCATTCCTCGAACTTGAGAGGCCGGTTGTCGATGCAGGAGGGCAGGCGGAAGCCATATTCCGCGAGGATCGATTTGCGCGCATGGTCGCCGCGTTCCATGCCGCCGACCTGCGGCACCGTCACATGGCTCTCGTCGACGATGAGCAGCGCATTTTCAGGCAGATATTCGAACAGCGTGGGCGGCGGCTCGCCGGGGTTGCGGCCGGAGAGATAGCGCGAATAATTCTCGATCGACTTGCAGGAGCCGGTCGTCTCCATCATCTCGATATCGAATTGCGTCCGCTGCCCGAGCCGCTCGGCCTCCAGGAGCTTGCCCTGGGCGTTGAACTCCGCCAGCCGCACCTTCAGCTCCTCCTTGATGCCGGTGATCGCCTGCAGCAGAGTCGGGCGCGGCGTCACGTAGTGGCTGTTGGCATAGATGGTGACCTCGCCGAGCGCACCCGCGACTTCCCCGGTCAGGGGATCGAATTCCGCGATGCCCTCGATCTCGTCGCCGAACAGCGAGACGCGCCAGGCGCGGTCCTCGTAATGCGCGGGGAAGATATCGACGCTGTCACCGCGCAGACGGAAGACGCCGCGCTGAAAGGCGGCGTCGTTGCGCCGGTACTGCAGATCCACCAGCGCGCGGGCCAGCGCGTCGCGCTCGATACGCCCGCCGACCTCGAGCTTGACCACCATTTTTGCGTAGGTCTCGACCGAGCCGATACCGTAGATGCAGGAGACCGAGGCGACGATGACAACATCGTTACGCTCAAGCAGCACCTGCGTCGCCGCGTGTCGCATGCGGTCGATCTGCTCGTTGATCTGCGCGTCCTTCTCGATATAGGTGTCGGTGCGCGGGACGTAGGCCTCCGGCTGGTAGTAGTCGTAGTAGCTGACGAAATACTCGACCGCGTTGTCGGGGAAGAACCCCTTCATCTCGCCGTAGAGCTGGGCGGCGAGGGTCTTGTTGGGTGCCAGGATCAGCGTCGGGCGCTGCACCGCCTCGATCACCTTGGCCATGGTGAAGGTCTTGCCCGAGCCGGTAACGCCGAGCAGCACCTGGTCGCGTTCCTGGGCGCGCAGGCCCTCGACCAGCGTTGCGATCGCCTGCGGCTGGTCGCCATTCGGCGCGTAGGGCGACACCACGCGCAGCGGCCTGCCGCCAGAGCGCACCGGCTGCTTCTGCGGCGTGAAGAGCACAGGCGAAGGCCGGGCGAGGACCTGCGACATCGTGCCTATGTAGGCGTCCGCCCGAGAGCCCGCCAGCCGATATCGCGACGGCAGAACCCGTCAGCCCAGACCACCCGGTCCACCGCCGCGTAGGCCGCGCGCGCGGCGTCCGCGAGCGTGGTCCCGGTCGCCGACACCGCGAGGACGCGCCCGCCGCGCGCAACCAGCACGCCGTCCTGCATTGCGGTCCCGGCATGGAACACCTGCGCGCCCGCGACGGCGCCGGCAGCATCCAGCCCGCTGATCACGCCGCCGGACGCGGGCCTGGCGGGATAGCCACGCGCGGCCAGAACCACGCTGATCGCCGCGTCCGGCGACCAGCGCACGTCGAAGGACAGAAGCTCGCCGTCCATCGCCGCGACCAGCGCCGCCAGCAGGTCGGAGCGCAGGCGCAGCATCAGCACCTCGCATTCCGGATCGCCGAAGCGGACGTTGAACTCGATCAGCTTCGGTCCCTCGGCCGTGAGCATCAGCCCCGCGAACAGGATGCCGCGGAACGGCGTGCCGCGCCGCGCCATCTCGGCCAGCGCCGGGCGCACGATGCGCTCCATCGCCGCCTGCTCCAGCGCCGATGTCAGCGCCGGCGGCGGTCCATAGGCGCCCATCCCGCCGGTGTTGGGCCCGGTATCGCCCTCGCCCACCGCCTTGTGGTCCTGCGCCGCGCCGAACGCGATCGCATGCGCGCCGTCGCACAGCGCGAACAGGCTCACCTCCTCGCCGACCAGCCGCTCTTCGAGGACCAGCGCGCGCCCGGCCGCGCCGAGCCGCCCGACCTCCATGAACTCGGCGATGGCGACCTCCGCCTCCTCATGCGTCGTCGCCACCACCACGCCCTTGCCGGCCGCGAGCCCGTCGGCCTTGACCACCGGCGGCGTCCTGAGCGTGGCCAGATAGGCGCGCGCGGCCGCGGCATCGGTAAAGCGCCGCCAAGCGGCCGTGGGGATTCCGGCGGCAGCACAGATTTCCTTGGTGAACGACTTGCTGCCCTCGAGGCGTGCCGCCGCCGCGTCCGGGCCGAAGCAGCGAATCCCCGCAGCCTGCATCGCATCGGCGATGCCGGCGACGAGCGGGCCTTCCGGTCCCACGACGACGAGGTCGATCGCTTCGCGCCGGGCCAGCGCGACGAGGCCGGGGATGTCGTCCACGCTCCCCGGCAGGCAGGTGGCGAGCGTCGCGATGCCCGGATTGCCCGGCACGCAGCAGAGCGCGGTGAGCAGCGGGCTCGCCGCCAGCTTCCAGCACAGCGCATGCTCGCGTGCCCCACTCCCGATCACCAGAACCCGCAAAATTGCCGCTCCTTCCCGTCGTCGCGGCACCTACCATAGACTGCGGCCATGGACGACTCCGGCCCCAACGTTCCCGAGTTCTCGGTCAGCGAAATCTCCGGCGCCATCAAGGCGACGCTGGAGGGCGCGTTCGGCCGCGTGCGTGTGCGCGGCGAGGTGACGGAGGTGCGGCGCTACGCCTCCGGCCACACCTATTTTTCGCTGAAGGACGAAGGCGGGAAACTAGCGGCGATCCTGTGGAAAGGGTCGGCCGCGCGCGCCGGGCTGAAACCCGAAGACGGCATCGAGGTGATCGCCACCGGCCGCATCACCGCCTACGGCGACCGCTCCACCTACCAGATCATCGTCGAGCGCCTGGACTATGCCGGTGCCGGCGCGCTGCTCGCGCGCATCGAGGCGCTGCGGGTCAAGCTGGCGGGCGAGGGCCTGTTCGACAGCGCGCGCAAGCGGGCGCTGCCGCTGCTGCCGGACGTGGTGGGCGTGGTCTCCTCCGAGCAGGGTGCGGTCATCCAGGATATCCGCACCACCATCGCGCGGCGCTTCCCCCGTCCCATCCTGCTCTGGCCGGTGCCGGTGCAGGGCGACGGCGCGGCCGAAAAGATCGCTGCCGCCATCCGGGGTTTCAGCGCCCTGGCGCATGGCGGCCCGATCCCCCGGCCCGATGTGCTGATCGTCGCGCGCGGCGGCGGCAGCCTCGAGGATCTGATGGCGTTCAACGACGAAGTGGTCGTGCGCGCCGCCGCCGCCAGCTCGATCCCGCTGATCTCCGCCGTGGGCCACGAGACCGACACCACGCTGATCGATTTCGCCGCCGACCGCCGCGCACCGACGCCGACCGCCGCAGCGGAGCTTGCGGTGCCGTCGCGCGCGGAGCTCGCGGCACAGCTGGCGCAGACCGGCGCGCGGCTGCTGGGCGGGCTCGGGCGGCTGATGCAGGAGCGCCGGCTCAGGCTGCAACGGGCCGAGCGCGGCCTGCCTGATCTCGGTGCCCTGCTCGCCACCTGGCGGCAGCGGCTCGACGATCGCGCGGAACGGCTGCGCCTGGCCCTGCCGCGCTTCGTTGCGACCAAGGGCGAGCGCCTGCCGGTGCTGAGCGAGCGCCTGCGCGGCGGCTTGCGCCAGGCACTGGCGCGCCGGGGCACGGCCGCGGCGGCGGTGCTGGCGCGGCTGCGCCCGGCGCCGCTGCAGGCGCGGCTGCGCGAAGCCGGTGCGCGGCTGGAAGGGCTCGCCGCGCGCCTGGCATCCGTGTCGCACGAGCAGGTTCTCGCCCGGGGCTACGCGCTGGTCCTGGACCGCAACGGCAACCTGCTCGCGCGCGCTGCGGCGATCGCGCCGGGGATGGCGCTGCGGCTGAAGCTGGCGGATGGCGAGGTGGCCGCGACCGCCGATGACGGCAAGCCGCGCCAGGCCTCGCTACCCCTCTAGAAACAGCCCGCCGATCAACGCCGGCAGTTCGCACGCCCGGGTCGCGACGACCGCGCCCTCGTGCTCGCCTGGCTGCCCATAGCCCCACGCCACCGCAACCGCCGGGATGGCGTTGGCGTGCGCCGCCCTGATGTCGAAACGACTGTCACCGACCATCGCGGCGGGGCCGGTGCCACCGCGCAGCACATCGGCCACGAGCACCGCCTTGTCATCGAAGGCGCCGCCGTCTTCGGAACCGCGCACGCTCGCGAAACGCGGCGCCACGCCGAGCCGGTCGAGCATCCGTGTGGCATAGATCGTTCGTTTCGCCGTCGCGACATGCAGCTCGGCTCCCGCCACGGCGAGTGCCGCGAGCGCGGCCTCGATGCCGGGATAGAGAGCGCATTCGCTCCAGCCCCATTGCGTGTAGAGGGCACGGTAGCGACGGGCGAGCTCCTCGGCGCGGGGGTCGGCGAAGTGCGCGAGCAGCCCGCGGCAGACGTCGAGCAGGGGCGGGCCGATCATCGCAGCCACGCCGACATCCGCCGGCATCGGGTAGCCCATTTCGGCAAGCGCCGCGCGATAGCAGCCGGTGATGCCAGGGGCGGAGTCCACCAGGGTGCCATCCAGGTCAAAAATCACGCGCCCCATCAATCCTCCTTCGGCCATCGCCGGTGCAGCCACAGCCATTGCCCCGGTGTCTCGCGCACCCAGCGCTCGATCGTGGCATTCATCGCCGCGGTGAGTTCCGCCACGTCGCGCGCGCGATCGCCGGTCGCGGGATGCGCGAGCGGCGGCTCGACACGCAAGCGGAAGCGTGCCGGTCCGATGCGGATGCAATGGCCGGGAATGAGCGGGCAATCGAAACGCAACGCCAACGTCGCGGCCGCCGGCGCGGTCATTGCCATGCGGCCGAAAAACGGCGCGGCAATGCCGTCGTTCATCTTCTGGTCGGCGAGCAGCCCGATGCGCCCGCCGGCACGCAGATGCGCGATCGCCGCACGCGCGCCGGCGGCGCCCTTGGCAAATTGCGGCTGGCCGTCGGTTGCTCGCCGGCGCATGCCGACGATGATCGCATCCACCGCCTTGTTGTCGGCGGCCCGGTAAAAGCTCGCCAGACCGGCGCCGTGCACCACGCCCGCGCGCGGCATCACTTCCCAATTGCCGATATGGGCGGAAAACATCACGACCGCGCCGGAGATGCCCGCCAGGATTTCCGCGCCTTCGATCTCCCAGCCCGGACCGCTCGGCGTCGGACCGAGCCCGGCGACGTGCGGCATTTCTCCCACCGTGCGGCCCAGGTTCTCCCACACGTCGCGGATCACCGCCTGGCGTTGCGGCGTGGTCAGGTCCGGCCAGACGCGACGCAGGTTGGTGTCCGCCACGCGCGAGACTGACAGCCATGGCCCGATCGCCCGCGCAAGGGCGCCGCCGAGATTGGAGGCGGTCTCGGGGCGCAGCCAGCCCAGCAGGCCGAAGCCGAGGCGGACCAGCCATGCCTCCAGCCGCTTCATGCCAGCGCCCGATCGAGCAGCGCCGCGAGCGCCGCCTCGTCCTGCCAGGCCAGGGCCACGCCCGCCACATGCACGCGCGCGCGCCAGGCTGGCGCGAGCCGGGCAGCGTCCTTCGGGGTGGTCGCCAGCACGGCGTCGCCTGCGGCGGCGGCGAGCGCTGCCAGCTCTTCCGTTGCAAATTCATGATGATCAGCGAAGGCTCGGGTCGCCGCCACGTCCGCGCCGAGGCCGCGCAGCATGGCAAAGAATTTTTCCGGCCGCGCCAGGCCCGCAAACGCAACGACGCGCCGCCCCGCGAGCGAGCGTGCCGCCGCATCGGGCTCCAGGCGCGCTCGCAGCACCGGCAACGCGCGCGGCAGGGCCGCCACCGCGTGCGCGCGATCCTCGCCGATCAGCACCGCAGCAACGCAGCGCGACGCCGCAACCGCGACGCGCTCGCGCAGCGGTCCCGCGGGCAGCAGACGGCCGTTGCCGAAGCCGCTCTCGCCATCGATCACCAGCAGCCGCACGGCATAGGCGAAGGCCGGGTTCTGCAACCCGTCATCGGCAACGATCACCTGCATGCCCGCCGCCACCGCGGCGCGCATCGCCGCCACCCGGTCCGCGCCGCGCCAGGTGGGCGCGACGCCGGCCAGCAGCAGGGGCTCGTCGCCCACCTCGGCGGCGCTGTGGCGTGCGAGATCGACCGGCACGACGCCGGCAAGTGAGCCGCCATAGCCGCGCGTGACGAAGCCCACGCGCCGGCCGCGCGCGAGGAGGCGGGTGCCGAGATCGAGCGCCAGCGTGGTCTTGCCGGCGCCGCCAACCGTTGCGTTACCACAACAGACGACCGGCACCGGCGGCCGCCAGCTTCCCTGTGCGAGGCGCCGCGCGGTCAGCCACGCCGTCAGGCGCTCGAACGGAGCCAGCAGGGGTACCGGCCAGCCTCCCTCGCGCCAGAACCTAGGCGCCTGCATGCTGTCCCCGCTGCCCCGCCAGCTCCGCCATCAGCGCGGCGACACGCCCCGGCAGCTCGTCCTCGCCGGCCGCCGCGGCTTGCCCGGCCTCGCCCATCGCCCTGCGGCGTGCGGGATCGCGCAGCATCGCGGCGACGAATTCCGCGAGTGCCGCCGCGTCCGCGACCTGCGCCAGCGCGCCGGCATCGCGCAGCATCGCCACCGCGTCGGCGAAATTCGCCGCCATCGGACCCATCGCCACCGGGCAGCCCAGGCGCGCCGGCTCGAGTGGGTTCTGCCCGCCGCCCACGGTGAGGCTCTTGCCGACGAACGCGCAGGCAGCGACGCGGTAGAACAAGCCGAGTTCGCCCAGCGTATCGGCGACGTAGAAGCCGCCCCCGTTCGGCCCGCCGGCCGGTGGCGCCTCCTCGGCCCCGCGCCGTGTCGCCGGCTGCGGCAGGCCCGCGACGATGGCCGGTCCGCGCTCCGGGTGGCGCGGCACGATGATGGTGAGCAGGTCGGGAAACTCGGCGCGCAGATGCCCGTGCACCGCGGCCGCGATCGCCTCCTCGCCGGGATGGGTGCTCGCGGCGAGCCAGCACGGGCGGCCTTCGATCTGGCGGCGCAGCCTGGCCAGCGCCATCGCGTCGACCGGCAGCGGAAAGGCGGCGAGCTTGAGGTTGCCGACCAGGCGTGGTGCGGGTGCCCCCATCGCGACCAGACGCGCGGCATCGTCGCTCGACTGAGCCTGCACCGCGGCGAAGCTCGCGAAGAGCGGGTGCACCAGCGGCTTCGCCAGGCGCCAGCGCGCGAAGCTACGTGCCGACAGGCGCGCGTTGACGAGGCCCACAGGAACGTTGCGTCTATGTAACTGATCCAGCATCGAGGGCCAGATCTCGCTTTCAACGAAACAGGCGGCGTCCGGCTGCCAGTGGTCGAGAAAGCGCGCCACCCAGGCGGGCACGTCGAGCGGCACGAAGCGATGAAAGACCGGCCCGTCGCGCGACAATTCCTTGGCCAGCATCGCCGCCGAGGTCACGGTGCCGGTGGTGAACAGGACCCTGAGCTGCGGCGGCAGGAGCATCAGCACCCGGCGCATCGAGGAAGCCTCGCCCACGCTCGCGGCGTGCAGCCACAGGAGAGGACCGCGCGGACGCGGCGAGGCGTCCTCGCCCCAGCGCTCGGCAAGCCGCGCCGCGACCTCCTTGCCCAACCCCGCCCGCCGGCGCAGCCAGACACGCAGCGCGGGGGCCGCGAGAGTGGTGGCGAAACCCTCGATCGCCGCGATCATGCCGTCTGCCTCATGGCGGCGCGCCGGCCATGCGCGAGGCATCGGCCAGCGCGGCGGCGATGACGGCGAGACCGGCATCGGCCGCGTCGCGCCCGATGCGGACCGGCGCGCCGCAGACCAGGACGCCGCGCGCGAACGGCACCGGCAGCACCATCCCGTCCCAGGTCGGCAGGCGGATGCGCGGCGTGACCCAGGCGGCGCAAGGCAGGACGGGCGCACCGGAGAGGGCGGCAATCTGCGCCACACCCGCCGCCGCCTGCCGGCGCGGCCCGCGCGGCCCGTCGGGCGTCATCACCACGTGCTCGCCCCCCGCCAGCACGCCCAGCAGCGCCCGCACCGCCGTCGCGCCGCCGCGGTCGCGGCCCTTGGTGCTGGTCGAGCCATGCGCCACGCCGAGGTCGAAGCGCCGCATCACCTCGCCGATGAAACGCCCGTCGCGGTGGCGGGAAACCAGCACCCTCGCCCGCGCGCCGCTGGTGTGGACGCGCTGCCAGAGCGCGGGCATCAGCGGCAGCATCTCGTGCCAGAAGGCCGCGACCACCGGCCCCGAGGCCGGCGCAGGCCCGAGATGCGGCGAGACGTTTTCCCAGCCGACAAGGCGCCACCGGGTGGTGCCAAGCGCCAGGCGCAGATAGAGAGCGACGAGGGCCGCGAGCGCCTTCTGCGCCCAGCCCTGCCGCAGGAGGCGGGACATCATGCGCGGCGGTTAGCACGCCGGCGCCGCAAACGGGACATCCCCCGCCCCAGCACTCACGCCGCCCGCCAAACCGGCCAGCGCCGCCATCATCGCACGCAACCCCGCATCGACCACCTTGGTCCGGCGCAGCACCAGCGCGAGCCGCCGCTCGACCGGCGGGCGCAGCCCCCGCACGGCGGCCCCGGGGACCGGCTGGTCGAGCGCGAGGCGTGGCAGCACGGAGGCGCCAAGCCCGCTGCCGACCAGCACCTTGATCGCCTCTACGCTGCCCAGCTCCATGATGGGTTTCGCCACCAGGCCGGCGCGGCGGAACCAGGCATCGACGATGCCGCGCGTATCGCCGCCCGTTTCATAGAGAATGAGCGGCATGGCGGCGAGACCCGCGGGTGTGAACGCGACCGGGCCCGCCAGCGCCTCCGGCAGCAGGGCCGCCAGCGCGTCGCGCCACACCGGCGTTGCCGCGAGTGTGCGCGGCACCTGGCGCGGCATGGTGACCAGCCCGAGATCGAGCGCGCCCTCCTCGACGCGGCGCAGGATGTCCGGCGTGTTGCCGGTAGCCACGACAATCTCGAGCCCCGGCAGGCGCGCGCGAACCGTGGCCAGCGCCTTCGGCAGCAGATGGATGCAGGCAGTCGCCCCGGTCCCGAGCCGGACCCGTCCGGCCGCGCCGGCGCGCACCGCCTGGACCGCCGCCGCCGCTTCCTCGGCCGCGGCGAGCGCCTGCCGCGCCGGGCCCAGCGCCGCGAGCCCGGAGGCCGTCGCCACCAGGCGCCCGCCGGCGCGGTCGAGCAGCCGGGTGCCGAGCAGGCGCTCGACCTCGCGCAACTGCTGACTTGCCGCTGGCTGGGTCAGGTTCAGGGCCCGCGCGGCCTCGGTGACGCTGCCGCGCTCGGCGATGGCGACGAACGTGCGCAACTGGCGCAGGGACGGAATGTTCATAAGTGCAACTTATATTGATACCGCGTATGCGAAAAATTTTCTTCGCAACCCCGTGTCGCTCGGCCAGCATGCGGGAATGCCGCAGGCCACGCTCCGCCCCGTCACCGAGGCCGACATCCCGGCCATCGCCGCCATCTATGCCCACCACGTGCACCATGGCCGCGCCTCGTTCGAGACGGAAGCGCCGGACACGGCGGAGATGCAGCGCCGCCGCGCCGCCCTGCTCGCCCAGGGCTACCCCTATTTCGTCGCGACCCGCGACAGCGTGCTGGTCGGCTACGCCTATGCGAGCGCCTACCGGCCGCGCGCCGCCTACCGCGACACGGTGGAGAACTCGGTGTATCTGCACCCCGACGAAACCAGGCGCGGCACCGGCTCGGCGCTGCTCGCCACGCTGATCGCGGCCTGCGCCGAGCGCGGCTTCCGGCAGATGGTCGCGGTGGTCGGCGACAGCGCCAACACCGCCTCGATCCGGCTGCACGAGCGACACGGATTCCGTCTCGTCGGCACGCTGCGCTCGGTCGGCTTCAAGCATGGGCAGTGGCTCGACACGGTGCTGCTGCAGCGCGAACTCGGCCCGGGCGACAGCAAGCCGCCCAGCCGGCCCTGAGCGCGGTCGCGCCGTGAGCGGGCAGGTCCAGGGAATGCGACGGGTGGCCGTCGTCATCGGTGCCTCGCAGCTCGTCGTCTATGGCTGCACCTATTATCTGCCGGCGGTGCTCGCCGCGCCCGCCGCCGCCGACCTCGGCGTATCGCGCGCGGCCCTGCTCGGCGCCTTCTCCTGGGCGCTGCTGGTCGCGGGCATCGGCGCGCCGATGGTCGGCCGGCGCATCGACCGCGCCGGCGGGCGCGGCGTGCTCGCCGCGTCCTGCGCGGTGATGGCCGGGGGGTTGGTGCTGCTCGCGATCGCGCACGGGCTGGTGCTCTGGTACGCGGGCTGGCTGGTGCTCGGCGCGGGCATGGCGCTCGGGCTCTACGACGCCGCCTTTGCCACCGTCGGTGTGCTGTTCGGCCACGATTCCGGGCGGGCCATCATGGGTGTGACGCTGATCGCGGGCTTCGCCAGCTCCGTCTTCTGGCCGCTCGGCACGGCGCTGGAGGCGCACTGGGGCTGGCGCGGCATGCTGCTCGCCTATGCGGCGTTGCTGCTGGCGATCAACCTGCCGGCGATGCTGCTCGGCGTCCCCGCCGGGGCGGCGCACCAGCGCGGCCGCCAGGCGGCCGATGACGGCCACCGCCCGGTCGCGAAGCCCGGACGAGCGCTGGCCCTGCTGGCCACCTTCTTCACCCTGCGCTGGCTGATCACCTCCGGCATCGCGGTGCTGATCCTGCGGCTGCTCGAGGGGCGCGGGCTGACGCCGGCACAGGCCGTCACCGTGGCCGCGATGCTCGGCCCCGGACAGGTGCTGGGACGGGTCGTCGAATGGTCCTGCGCCAGGCGCGTGTCGCTGTTCACGCGCGCGCGCGCCGGCGCATTGCTGATGCCCGTTGCGAGCCTCCTGCTCCTGTTGCCCGGCATGCTGCCCGCCAGCGCGTTCGCGCTCCTCTACGGCATGAGCAACGGCATCCTGACGATCAACCGGGGCACGCTGCCGATGGCGTTGTTCGGCCGCGCCGGCTACGCGCAGCGCCTCGGCTGGCTCGCCACCCCCGCGCTGCTGGCCCAGGCAGCCTCGCCGCCGCTCGCGGCGATGCTGCTGGCGACCGTGGCGACGCGCGGCACGATCCTGCTCGCCGCGCTGCTCGGCCTCACGGCGGCGCTGTTCCTGACGCTGCTCGGACGAGCGGCGGATGTCCGCCAAGCGGCACCAGATGCGACAGGAACGCCTCCGCACAGGCCCGCCAGCTGAACCGTTGCGCATGCGCGCGGCAGGCGGCGCGATCGCCGGCCAGCGCCGCCAGCGCCGCGCGGCGCAGATCGGCATCGACCACCCCGACACGGCCCGCCGCACCCGCCAGGACGTCGCGTGGCCCGGTAACGTCATAGGCCGCGACCGGCGTGCCGCAGGCGAGGGATTCCAGCAGCACCAGCCCGAACGTGTCGGTGAGCGAGGGAAAGACGAACACGTCCGCCCCGGCATAGGCGCGCGCCAGCGCCACCCCGCTGCGCGGCCCGGTGAAGGTCACGGAGCGGTATTCGCGCTGCAACGCCGGCAACTGGGGTCCGCCACCGACCACGACCTTGGAGCCCGGCAGCTCGAGATCGAGGAAGGCGCGGATGTTCTTCTCCACCGCCACGCGCCCGACATAGAGGAAGACCGGCCGCGGCAGGTTCCATTCCTCCCGCTCGTCGGGGCGGAACGAGGCGAGATCGACGCCGCGCGACCACGCCCGCAGGTGGCGGAAGCCACGCGCCGCAAGCTCCTCGCGCAGCGTCCCGCTCGCCACCATCATCCCCTTCCCCGCGCCATGGAAGCGCCGCAACCAGGCATAGGCCGGTGCGGTCGGGAGACCGGTCCGCGCCGCGATGTATTCCGGGAAGCGGGTATGGAAGGCGGTGGTGAAGGCGCAACCGCGCCTGCGTGCCCAGGCGCGCGCGGCGAGCCCGAGCGGCCCTTCGGTGGCGATATGCAGCGCGTCCGGGGCGTAGCCTTCGATCATCGCCGCGAGAGACCGGCGCGGGAACAGCGACAGGCGGATATCGGGATATGTCGGACACGGAACGGTTCGAAATCGATCCGGACCGATCACCTCCGCCTCGTGTCCCATCGCCCTCAACTCGCCGCGCAGCGTGGCCAGCGTGCGCACCACCCCGTTGACCTGCGGCATCCAGGCGTCGGAGACGATCAGAATCCGCGCGGGCAGAATCCGCGCAGGCAGAATCCGCGCAGGCAGCATCCGCGCGGGATCGGGCCCGGCCGCGAGCAGCCGGACAACGCGGTCCGTTTCGTTCGGGAGCGAATCAGGCAACTTGGATCACCGCGTCCGGGCCTGGCGCTTTCGGGGCGTGGAGGGAGAACTGGTTGCGCGCCGCCCAGTCCACCAGCTCGAGCCGGCCGTCCATGTGTTCGACCAGGGCGGTGCAGCTTTCCACCCAGTCACCGTCGTTGATGTAGAGCACGCCACCGACCTCGCGCATCTCGGCGTGGTGGATGTGGCCACAGACGACGCCATCGAAGCCACGCCGGCGCGCTTCGGCTGCCAGTGCGAACTCGAAACGGTCGATCGCCTTGACGGCTTCCTTGACCTGGCGCTTGAGCCAGGCGGAAAGTGACCAGTACGGATATCCGAGCCGGCGGCGGACGATATTGAACCAATGATTGATCGCGAGCGCCGCCCGGTAGGCGCCGTCGCCGAGAAGTGCCAGGAACCTGGCGTAGCACACGACGCTGTCGAACTCGTCGCCGTGCATGACGAGCAGCCGACGACCCATCGCCGTGACATGCTCCGCGTCGCGGCGCAGACGGATCCCCCCGACCTCCAGCCCGAGCGACAGCCAGGCACGGAACATTTCGTCGTGGTTGCCGGGGATGTAGGTGACCTGCGCGCCGCCGCGCGCATGGCGCAGGATCAGCCGCAGCACCTCGTCATGCGTCTGGTCCCAATACCACGAGCGGCGTAGCCGCCAACCGTCGATGATGTCACCGACGAGGAACAGGTGCTGACAGGACACGCGGCGCAGGAAGTCGGCGAGGAAATCGGCGCGGCAGCCGCGCGTTCCGAGATGCGTGTCCGAAATGAAGACGCTGCGGTACTGAGTGGCGGGCGGCGCGGCAACGGCGTTCATGGCGATAACGTCATGACGTTGCGCAAGTCGTTTTGCACGTGACGTTTGCATGACCCGAGAACCCATCATCGCAATACCCTGAAATCACGACAACGCAATGCAAGCGCCACCGAATCGTAACAGTGCCGAACGATTCTGGTCGCTTCCGGACACGCCACCGTATCAACCTCCAGATCCCGCGAGCATCGGCCGTGATCATCGTCTTCAATCCCGCCGCAGGGCAGCGCCGGGTCCGCCTGCTCTGGCGGGTGGTCGATGTGCTGGCGGAAAACGGCGTGCGCGTCGCCATCGAGCGTACCGGCGCGCCCGGCCATGCAGAGCAGCTCGCGCGCAGGGCAGCCGGCTCCGGCGCGCCGCTGGTCGTCGCTGCGGGCGGCGACGGCACCATCGCGGAAGTCGCCAACGGCCTCGCCGGCAGCAGCACGCGACTCGGCATCATCCCGCTCGGCACGGCGAATGTACTGGCGCGCGAGCTCGGACTCTCGTTCGCGCCGCGCGCCGTCGCGGCGGCGCTCGCCTTCGGCCGCACCCGACGAATCTTTCCCGGTGTCGCACGCATGGCGGGCGGCGAGCGGCTGTTCGTGCAGATGCTCGGCGCCGGCTTCGATGCCGCCGTCGTCCGCCACCTGCCGCTGCGGCTCAAGCGCGCCGTCGGGCGCAGCGCCTATGTGTGGCAATCGTTGCGTGAGGCACAACGTTACGATTTTACACCAATCCAACTTCGTCTCGATGGCGTGCCGGCGGAAGCGGGCAGCGTCATCGTGACCAAGGGGCGGCTCTATGCTGGGCCGTTCCTGCTGGCCCCCGATGCCAGCCCCAACCGCCCCGGCTTTACCGTGGCGCTGTTCGAGCGG
>JAJXSZ010000086.1 GCA_021784255.1 Pseudomonadota bacterium
GGCTGGCGCTGGTGGCGCCGTCGCATGCCACGCCGCTCGGCGGCGCGCTGCCGGTGGCGGGGCGCCTGGCGCTGCTCGACTGGGCGGCGCGCGCCGGGGCCTGGGTGCTGGAGGACGATTGCGACAGCGAGTTCCGCTGGGAGGGCAAGCCGTTGCCGCCGCTCGCCAGCCTCGACCGGGCCGGGCGTGTGATCCATTGCGGCACCTTCAGCAAGACGCTGGCGCCGGCGCTGCGCCTCGGCTTCGTGGTGGTGCCGCCGCCGCTGCTGCCGGCGTTCCGCCGCGCCCGCGGGCTGCTCGATCGCGGGCCGCCGGCGGCGGTCCAGGCCACGCTCGCCGCCTTCATGCAGGCGGGACGGCTCGCCGCGCATGTGCGCCGGGCGCGCACCGAGATCGCGCGGCGGCGCTCGGCGCTGCTGGCCGCCCTGGCCCGGCACGCGCCGGAGATCGAGCCGGTCGCCGCCCCGGGCGGGCTGCACATGGTGCTGCGCCTGCCGGAAGGCGTGGAGGAGCTGGCGGTCGCCAACGCGGCGCGTGCGCGCGGGCTCGGCGTGGTGCCGCTCGGCGGCTACTTCCTCGGCCCGCCACGCTTTTGCGGCCTGGTCGCGGGCTTCGCCGACGTGCCGGTGCCGCGCGCGGCCGAGGTGGCCCGCGCGATGGGCGCGGCCCGGCGTTCGGTGATGCACCGCAACGACACCGCGCGCCGCGCCCGCTGAGGTCGCGCCCGCTGAGGTCGCGCCCGCTGAGGTCGCGCCGGCGTGCCGCTCAGCTCGCGAGACGGGCGATCGGCACCGGGGCGGCCAGTTCCAGCACGCGGGCGGCGCGCAGCACCAGGTCGTCGCGATAGAGGGCGGCGGCGATCTGCACCGAACGCGGCAGGCCGGTCTGGGTCATGCCCATCGGCATGGCGATCGCCGGCTGGCGCGTCAGGTTGAACAGGAAGGTCCAGGGCGCCCAGGCGCTCCACAGCGCCTCCGCGGGGTCGGGGATCGGCGCGTCGCAGGGCGGCGAGGCGGTCGGCACGGTGGGGCAGAGCACCAGGTCGTAGGCGCGGTGCAGGCGCGCCATCGCGTTGGCCGCGAGCAGGCGCAGCGCCTCGCCTTCGAGGACGTCGTCGGCGCTCGCGGCGGCGTATTTCTGCTCGACGAGCAGCAGGCCGGGGTCGAGCTGGCTGCGCCGCGCCGGCGGGAAGGAGCGCACCAGGCGGGCCAGCGCGACGCCCCAGACGCGCGAGAAGATGGCGCGGCTGTCGGGCAGGTCGGGCGTTGCGTCCTCCACCTCCGCGCCGGCGGCGGCGAGGATCCCGGCCGCCTGCTCGATCGCGGCGATCCCCTCCCAGTCGACCGCGGCCTCGAAACCGGGCCGGCGCAGCACCGCCACCCGCATGCCCGCGACGCCGTCCTCGATGCCGTCGAGCCAGTCGCGGGGATCGTCGGGGAGCGCGAACGGGTCGCGGTGGTCGAAGCGGGCCATGGCGCCCAGCATCAGTGCCGCGTCGCGGACCGAGCGCGTCATCGGCCCGGCGACGGCGACGTGGCCGAAGGCGCCGAGCGGCCATTGCGGGATGCGCCCGAAGGTCGGCTTGAGGCCGACGACGCCGGACCAGGCGGCGGGGATGCGGATCGAGCCGCCGGCATCGGTGCCGATATGCAACGGCCCGAAGCAGGCGGCGGCGGCGGCACCGGCGCCGGCCGACGAGCCGCCCGGCGTGTGGCGGCGGTTCCATGGGTTGCGGGTGACGCCGTGCAGCGGGCAGTCGCCGGGCGACTTCCAGCCGAACTCGGTCGTCGTGGTCTTGCCGATGATGACCGCGCCCGCAGCCTTGAGCCCGATCACGGCCGGCGCGTCCTCGCTCGATGGCGTCGATTCGGTGAGCCGGCTGCCGCGGCGGGTCGCGAAGCCCTGCATGTCGAGCAGGTCCTTGACCGTGGCCGGCACGCCGTCGAGGGCGCCGAGCGGGCGGCCGGCACGCCAGCGCGCGGCGCTTTCGTGGGCGGCGCGCAGCGCGTCCGGGTTCATCACCGCAAACGCGTTGATCGCCGGGTTGTGGCGCGCGACGCGCTCGCTCACCGCCTGCAGGGCGTCGACCGGCGACAGCGCGCCGCTGGCGTAGAGGCCGAGCAGTTCGCCGGCGGTCATCAGGGCGGGGTCGGGCGTGGTCGGCCGGACGTCGGTCGTCATGGGTGCGTGTTGCCTGGGTAGGGATGTCGGCGCAGCATAGGCGCCTGACGTTGCGAAGGAAGGCCGCACCATGAACGACACGCCAGCGCATCCCTCCGGCGAACCCTGGCAGTGGCCCGAGCACGTCTGGCGCGACATGGTGGAAAGGGCGCGCGGCGGGCGCAGCCTGGCGCCGCGGACATGGCCCGGCGGCGCGCGCTGCGCGGTGGCGCTCTCCTTCGATGCGGACCACGAGACGATCCCGCTGCGCGACGCCGATGACAGCCCGATGCGCATCAGCCAGGGCCAGTACGGCTCGCGCCGCGGCGTGCCGCGCATCCGCGCCCTGCTCGAGCGGGAGTCGATTCCGGCGACGTTCTTCTACCCCGCGGTCTCCGCCCTGCTGCATCCCGAGGAGGTGCGCGCGGTCGCGGCCGACGGGCACGAGATCGGCATCCATTCCTGGATCCACGAGCGCAACACGACGCTGCCGCTGGAGGCGGAGCGCGATCTCTCGCTGCGCGCGGCGGACACGCTCACGCACATCGCCGGCCGCGCGCCCGTCGGCATGCGCACCGCGAGCTGGGATTTCTCGCCGCACACGCTGAGGATCATCCGCGAGATGGGGCTGGTCTACGATTCCTCGCTGATGGCCGACGACGAGCCCTATGAGCTGATGGCGGACGGCGAGGCGACCGGCATCGTCGAGCTGCCGCCGGAATGGATCCGCGACGACGCCGTCTATTTCAACATGCAGCGCATGGCGAGCCTGCGGCCCTATACGCCGCCCTCGGCGGTGGAGGAGATCTTCAACGCCGAGTTCGACCTGGCGTGGGAGGAGGGCGGACTGCACCTGGTGACGATGCACCCGCACGTGATCGGCCACCGTTCGCGCCTGCCGCTGCTGGCGCGCCACATCGCGCACATCAAGGCCAGGGGGCAGGTCTGGTTCGCGACGCACGAGCAGGTCGCGCGCTACTGCCTCGACGCGGCGAGGTAGCGCGGGGACCGATGCGCCCGCGCGTCATCGTCCTCAACGGCGGGTCGAGTGCCGGCAAGTCGAGCCTGGTGCGCGCGCTGCAGGGGGTGCTGGCGGAGCCGTGGATCGCCTTCGGCGTGGACAGCCTCGTCGAGGCGATGCCGCCGCGCCTGTTGGAAGGGCCCGACGGGCTCGCCATCGCGGCCGATGGATCCATCGCGGTGGGACCGGCTTACCGCGCGATCGCGCGCGCCTGGCGCGAGGGGATCGGCGCCATGGCGCGGGCCGGGGCCAACGTCATCCTCGACCTGGTGTTCCTGGACGGCGCGGCGAACCAGGCCGAATGGCGCGATGCGTTGCGGGCGCTGCCGGTGTTCTGGGTCGGCGTGCGCTGCGCGCCCGCGGTCGCCCGGGCGCGGGAGGCGGCACGCGGCGACCGGATCCCCGGCATGGCGGTGCGGCAGGCGCAGACCGTGCATCGCGGCGTCGCCTACGACCTCGACGTCGATACCGCGGCGGCCACGAGCGAGGCCTGCGCGCGGGCGATCGCGGCGCGGATGGATGGCGTGCCGGGCGCCGGGGAGCCGCCGCCCGGGCTCAGCTTGCGCCGACCATCTTGCGCGGATCCACCAGCGCATCGAAACGTTCCGCGGTGATCGCGCCGCTGGCCAGCGCGGCCTCGCGCAGGGTGGTGGCGTGTTCGTGCGCGGCATGCGCGATCGCCGCCGCGCGGTCGTAGCCGATCTCCGGCGCCAGCGCCGTCACCAGCATCAGCGAGCGCTCGACCAGCTCGGCGATGCGCCGGCGGTCCAGCGCCGTGCCCTCGACGCAGAAGCGGCGGAAGCTCGTGGCGGCATCGGCGAGCAGGCGGGCGGCGGCGAGCACGTTGGCGATCACCAGCGGGCGCATGACGTTGAGCTGCAACTGGCCCTGCGCGCCGGCGAAGGCGACCGCGGCATCGAGCCCGAGGACCTGGGTGCACACCATCACCATCGCCTCGCTCTGCGTCGGGTTGACCTTGCCGGGCATGATCGAGGAGCCGGGCTCGTTCTCCGGCAGGATCAGCTCGCCGAGGCCGCTGCGCGGGCCGGAGGCGAGCAGGCGGATGTCGTTGGCGATCTTCATCAGCACCGCGGCGAGCCCGCGCAGGGCGGCCATCGCGGCGAGCATGGCGTCGAGCCCTGCCAGGGCGGCGAATTTATCCGGCGCGGTGACGAACGGGCGGCCGGTGAGGGCCGCGATCTCGGCGGCGATCGCCGGCCCGAAGCCCGCCGGCGCGTTGAGCCCGGTGCCGACCGCGGTGCCGCCGGCGGCGAGTTCGTGAAGCCCGGCCTCGGCGGCACGCAGGCGCGCGCAGGCGCCGCGGATCTGCGCCGCGTGGCCGCCCCATTCCTGGCCGACGGTGAGCGGCACCGCGTCCTGCAGATGGGTCCGGCCGATCTTCACCACATCGGACCATTGCCGCGCCTTGGCGGCGATGGCGTCGGCCAGCGCCCCGGTGGCGGGCAGCACCTGTTCCTCGAAGGCGGCCACCGTCGCGACGTGCATCGCGGTGGGGAAGATGTCGTTGGAGGACTGGCCGAGGTTGACGTGGTCGTTGGGGTGCACCGGCGACTTGCCGCCGAGCGGCGCGCCGAGCAGCTGGTTGGCGCGGTTGGCCAGCACCTCGTTGACGTTCATGTTGGTCTGCGTGCCGGAGCCGGTCTGCCAGACATGTAGCGGGAAATGCGCGTCGAGCTCGCCCCGCGCGGCTTCCTCGGCGGCCTGTTCGATGGCGCGCGCGAGGGGCGGCGCAAGCCGGCCGGCGCCGGCGTTGACACGGGCCGCGGCGCGCTTGGCCAACGCCAGCGCGTGCACCACGCCGAGCGGCATGCGCTCGCTGCCGATCGCGAAATAGCGCAGGCTGCGCTGGGTCTGCGCCCCCCAGTAGCGGTCCGCCGGCACCGCGATGGGGCCCATCGCATCCCGCTCCTCGCGCGTTCCCGTGGCCTCGATGCCGATCACCGTCGCCATGCGCAGTGCTCCGTTGTGCGGCGGGAATATGGGGCGCGCGCGCCCCTTTCGCGACACCAACCGGGCGGCGTATGAGGCGCCATGGACAAGATCCGCATCCAGGGCGGCCGCCCGCTCGAAGGTTCGATCGCCATTTCCGGGGCGAAGAACGCCGGGCTGCCGCTGATGGCGGCCAGCCTGCTGACCGACGAGCGCCTGGTGCTGACCAACGTGCCGCGGCTCGAGGACATCCGCACCATGGCCGCGCTGCTGGCGCAGCACGGGCTCGCCGTGGAGCCGGTGGGCAATGACGGGCGGGCGCTGTCGCTCGGCGGGCCGATCCGCAACACCGAGGCGCCCTACGATATCGTGCGCAAGATGCGCGCCTCGGTGCTGGTGCTGGGGCCGCTGGTGGCCCGCGCGGGCGAGGCGCGGGTGTCGCTGCCCGGCGGCTGCTCGATCGGCACGCGGCCGGTCGATCTGCATCTGAAGGGGCTGGAGCAGCTCGGCGCGACCGTCAGCCTCGATGGCGGCTACATCACCGCGACCGCCAGGGGGCGGCTCAGCGGCACCACCATCGTGCTGCCGTTCCCGAGCGTGGGGGCGACCGAGAACATCCTGATGGCGTCGAGCCTCGCCGAGGGGCGGACGGTGATCGCCAACGCCGCGCGCGAGCCGGAGATCGGCGACCTGGCCCGCTGCCTGGTGGCGATGGGCGCGCGCATCGAGGGCATCGGCTCGGACCGGCTCACCATCGACGGCGTCGACCGGCTGCACGGCGCCACGCACGCCATCATCCCGGACCGGATCGAGACCGGCACCTACGCCGTCGCCGCTGCGGTGACCGGCGGATCGCTGCGGCTGGAGGGCGGCAAGGTCGAGCATCTCGGCGCGGTGGTGCGCACGCTGGCCGACGCCGGCGTGGACATCGTGCCCGACGCGACCGGGTTCACCGTCTCGCGGCGCAACGGGCTGCACGGGACGGACGTGATGACCGAGCCGTTCCCGGGCTTTCCCACCGACATGCAGGCGCAGATCATGGTGCTGATGTCGGTCGCCGAGGGCGCGGCGATGGTCACCGAGACCGTGTTCGAGAACCGGTTCATGCACGTGCCCGAACTCAATCGCATGGGTGCGCGGATCAACGTGCATGGCGCCTCGGCGATCGTGCGCGGCGTGCCGGCGCTGTCCGGCGCGCCGGTGATGGCGACGGATCTGCGCGCCTCGGTCTCGCTGGTGCTGGCCGGGCTCGCCGCCAGGGGCGAGACGCTGGTCAACCGCGTCTATCACCTCGATCGCGGCTACGAGGCGGTGGAGGAGAAGCTCGCCGCCTGCGGGGCGCGGATCGAGCGCATCGCGGGCTAGTTCGGCCCGCGGCCGGACCGACGCCCCGGGTCGCAGGCGCCGCCGCCCGGGCCCGCCAGCGGGCCGGGCCCCGGCCTTCCTTTGCCGGCGCCTTGGTTGTATCTGCCGCGCGTCATGACCGCGGTGTTTCCTGCTCCCGTCGCCGAGACGTCGACCAAGCTGATCCTGGCGCTGCCCAAGGGACGCATCCTCGCCGAATGCGCGCCGGTGCTGGCGCGCGCCGGCATCGTTCCCGACCCGGGCTATGCCGACGAGGGCAGCCGGGCGCTGCGCTTCGCCACCAACGAGGAGGCGCTCGACGTGATCCGCGTCCGCTCCTTCGATGTCGCGACCTTCGTCGCCTTCGGCGCGGCGGCGATCGGCATCTGCGGTGCCGATGTGCTGATGGAGTTCGACTACCCGGAGATCTACGCGCCGCTCGACCTCGGCATCGGCGTCTGCCGGATCTCGGTCGCCGAGCCGCGCGCGACCGCCGGGCAGGACGACCCCGCCACCTGGTCGCGCGTGCGCGTGGCGAGCAAATACCCGAACGTGACGCGCCGGCATTTCGCGGCGCGCGGCGTCCAGGCCGAGGTGGTGGAGCTGAACGGGGCGATGGAGCTGGCGCCGACGCTCGGCCTGTCGCGGCTGATCGTCGATCTCGTGGCCAGCGGCTCCACGCTCAAGGCCAACGATCTCGTGGAGACGGAAGTGATCGCGCCGGTGACGTCGCGGCTGATCGTCAACCGCACGGCGCTGAAGACCAACCCCGAGCTGATCGGCGGCTGGATCCAGCGCTTCCGCCAGGCCCTCGGCTGATGCACCACCTGGCGACGCGGGACGCGGACTTCACGGAACGCTTCGCGGCGCTGCTGGCGCAGGCGCGGGCGACGACGGAGAACGTCGCCGAGCCGGTCGCGGCGATCATCGCGCGCGTGCGCGAGGAGGGCGACGCGGCGCTGGCCGACCTCACGCGGCGCTTCGACGGGCATTCCGGGCGGCTGCGGGTGAGCGAAGCGGAGGTGGACGCGGCCTGCGGCGCGATCGCGCCGGCGCTGCTGGCGGCGCTCGAAACCGCCGCCGTGCGCATCGAGGCGTTCCATCGCCTGCAGATGCCGTCGGATCTCTGCACGACGGATGCGGCGGGGCTGACGCTCGGCATGCGCTGGAACGCGCTCGATGCGGTCGGGCTCTATGTGCCGGGCGGCAAGGCGGCATACCCGTCCTCGGTGCTGATGAACGCGATTCCGGCACGCGTCGCGGGGGTGGCGCGCATCGCGATGTGCGTGCCCGCACCGGGCGGCGTGCTCGATCCGCTGGTGCTGGCGGCGGCCCGCCGCGCCGGGGTGGCCGAGATCTATCGCGTCGGCGGGGCGCAGGCCGTCGCCGCCCTGGCCTATGGAACGGCAACGATCGCCCCGGTCGATCGCATCGTCGGGCCGGGCAACGCCTATGTCGCGGAGGCGAAGCGCCAGGTCTTCGGCCGGGTCGGCATCGATGCCGTCGCCGGGCCCTCCGAGGTGGTGGTGCTGGCCGATGCCGCGAACGACCCCGAGCAGGTGGCGATGGACCTGCTGGCGCAGGCCGAGCACGACGAGGCGGCGCAGTCGATCCTCGTCACCGACGATGCCGGGTTCGCCGAACGCGTCGAGCGCGCCGTCGAGGTGGCGCTGCAGGCCCTGCCGCGGGCCGCGATCGCCGGCGCCTCCTGGCGCGCGCACGGGGCGATCATCGTGGTGCGCGACTGGGACGAGGCGCCGGCCCTGGTCGACCGGCTCGCGCCCGAACATCTCGAGATCATGACCGCCGAGCCGCAGGCGCTGTTCGCGCGCATCCGCCACGCCGGGGCGGCGTTTCTCGGCGCCTGGTGCCCGGAGGCGATCGGCGACTACGTCGCGGGGCCGAACCATGTGCTGCCGACCGGGCGGACGGCGCGGTTTTCCTCGGGGCTCTCGGTGTTCGACTTTCTCAAGCGCACGACCTGGATCGCCGCCGGCCGGGATGGGCTTGCCGCCGTCGGGCCGGCGGCGGTGGCGCTGGCCGAGGCCGAGGGCCTGGGCGCGCACGCGAGGAGCGTGGCCCTCAGGCTCGAGCGCAGCCGGCTTGACGCTGCGCCGGATCGCGGCGCATAGGTCCGCTCCCCCCAGGCAAGAGGCCCGATGTCAAAGGAAGACATGGTCGAGTTCAGCGGCACCGTGACGGAGCTGCTGCCCAACGCGATGTTTCGCGTCAAGCTCGACAACGAACACGTCATCCTCGCCCATACCAGCGGCAAGATGCGCAAGAACCGCATTCGCGTGCTGGCCGGCGACAGGGTCAACGTCGAAATGACGCCGTACGACCTCACCAAGGGCCGGATCACGTTTCGATTCAAATAACGGGGCCGGTTCAAGCAGGCGGGTCGATGCAGGTGGCCCTACCGATGCCGGCGGGTCTGCCGATGCCGGCGCGCCCGCTTTCCCGGGGTCTTGCCGGATGCCGCTGATCCTCGCCTCCGCCAGTCCGCGCCGGCGCGCGCTGCTGGCGCAGATCGGCATCGTTCCCGACACCGTCCGCGACCCCGGCATCGACGAGACACCCCTGCCTGGCGAGCTGCCGCGCGCGCTGGCGCTGCGGCTGGCGCGGGCGAAGGCGGTGCCGCAGGCGGGCGCCTTCGTGCTCGCGGCCGATACCGTGGTCGCGGCCGGGCGGCGGATCATCGGCAAGCCGGCGGATGCAGCCGAGGCACGGCGCTTCCTGGCGCTGCTCTGCGGGCGGCGGCACCGGGTCCATACGGCGGTGGTGCTGGTTGCCCCGGACGGGCGGCGCGGCGAGCGGCAGAGCGTCAGCATCGTGACCTTCGCGCGGCTCGCCGCCGCCGAGATCGAGGCCTATATCGCGACCGGCGAATGGCAGGGCCGGGCCGGCGGCTATGCGATCCAGGGCCAGGCCGCGGCCTTCGTGCGGCAGCTGCAGGGGAGTTATTCCGGCGTCGTCGGCCTGCCGCTGTGGGAGACGGCGAGCCTGCTGCGCGGGCTGGGGTGGCGTTGAGGACGGAGATCCGCGCCAGCGCCTCGCCGGGCGAGGTGCGGGTCGCGACGCTGCGCGACGGCGTGCTGTGGGATTACGCGCTGTGGCGGCCAGGCCGGCCGGACGGCGTGGGCGATGTGCATCGCGGCCGCCTCCTGGCGCGCGCGGCGGCGCTGGCCGGCAGTTTCGTCGAGATCGAGGGGGCGGTCGGGTTCCTGCCCGACAGCGAGGCGCGGGCAGCGGAAGGCACGGTGCTGGGCGTGCGGATCGTGCGCGCCGCGCATGGCGGCAAGGGGCCACGGCTGGAGGCGGCGGCGGCGGCGGCGGGGCCGGTCGGGCTCGTCGCGCGCGGGCCGAGCCCGCTCGCGGAGATGCGCGCGCGCTATCCCGAGGCGGCGTTCCTGGCCGATGAGCGGGAGCTTGCGGGCGGCGGCGG
>JAJXSZ010000087.1 GCA_021784255.1 Pseudomonadota bacterium
TGCAACGACACCGCGAACTGTCCGGCGGTGACGGCCGCGATGGTGCCGGCATTGACAAGCGTGCCGGCGCCGGCGACGCCATCGGTCCCGCCCGTGATCGTCGCCTGCGCGGCATTGACGACGACCCCGCCCGACTGCACGAAGACGCCGGCGTGGTTGCCGCTGAGATACCCGGCGTTGACCAGCGTCGCGCTTGCCTGCGCGACCGCCGCGCCGACCAGGCCGCCGAGAATCTCGCCGCCCGACCGGTTGGTGGCGCTGCCACCGTTCACGAAGACGCCGGTCTGCGCCGCGGAAATCAGAGCGCCGTTGACCAGCGTGCCGGCACTGCCGGCCATCACGCCGGCCGCCGCCGCCAGGATCGTGGCGCTGTTGGTGAGCGTCCCCGCGGCCAGCGCGATGCCGTAGCCGGCGCCAGAAGCGCCGAGGATGAGCCCCGCATTGGCAAACGTGCCGCTGGCGGTCAGGCCGCCCGCGTCGGTCAGCGTCTGGTGGGCGGCAAGGCTGTTGGCGGAAGCGGCGAGCCAGGTAGCACCGGCATCGATGCTCACCTGCGCGAAATCCACGTAGTGCGAGCCGAGCCCGGCGAAGGTGCCGGTCCCGGTGCCGGTGGCGAACTCCAGTGCCGAGGTGAGGCCGGCGCCGATCGTGTTGCCACCGTCGATGGTGCCGACGAACACCGCCCCCGGATCGACCACCACGCGATTGCTGGCCACCGCCTGAAGCGAGACGGCGTCGAACGCGGTGCTGCCCGCGGCGATGGTGCCGGCGTTGATCACCGTCCCGTTGCCCAGCACCCCGAGCGTGAGCCCGGTGATCGTCCCCTGCGCGAGGTTGGTGAGCGGATAGCCGGCGCTGTAGACGCCTTCGGCGCCGCCGGCGATGAGGCCGTCATTGACCACGGCCACGCTGCCCTTGGCGTAGAGACCGCTGCCATAGCCGCTGTTGGCCAGGTTCGTCTCCCGGACCACGCGCCCGCCGGCCTGGTTCACGAAGACGCCGCCGACGGCCTTGGCGGCGGCATTGCCATAGCCGGCGATGAGGCCGCTGTTGACGACGGTGTTGTGGGCGAACAGCGCCTGCCCGCCGATACCGTTGGGTTGCCGTATCGTTCCGGTATTGGTGACAACGCCCTGCGAGATGATCGCGTTGGCGAAGTCCGCCTCGACCAGCCCCGCATTGGCGAAGCTGCCGTAGGCGAACAGATGGCTCGCCAGGAGCAGCGTCCCGGCATTGTTCAGCGTCTGTCCGGCCGCGACGGTGCCATAGCCGCTGCTGGCCCAGGTCGCGCCGCCCTGGATGCTGATCTGCCCGAAATTGACGTAGTGCGAACCGAGCCCGGCGAGCGTGCCGACCCCCGCGCCGGCGCCGAAAACCAGCTCGTTGCCCGCCCCGCCGCCTGCCACCGTGCCGATGAGGACGGCCCCGGGCACCAGGCCGAGAAGATTCCCCGGAGCGGCGGCGAACGACACCGCGAAACCGGTCGTCGTCGTGGCAGCGATGGTGCCGGAATCGATGACCGCGCCGGCGCCGCGGAAGCCATAGAACCCGCCCTCGATGAGCCCGCTGTTGACCAGCGTTCCGGTGCCGCTGACAGCCGTGCCCGTCGCCGTTACTTCGCCCTGGCTGGTAACGGTGATGTAGTTGTTATAGGCGGCACTGAACGTGATCTGGCCCGCGATCGTGCCGTTGATCGTCCTTCCCGCCATCGCGGCCCCCCTCTCCGATTCTTCGGATCCGGCGGGGCCGACAACCCGCTTGCGAGACCCCGCCCGCCGACGTTAGGCGGATCGTCGCGCGTCGGGCAAGCACGCCCGTTTCGTCCACCACGCCAGCAGCCGCAGGTGCAGCGCGCGCAGCGACGGATCGGCGGGGTCGGTCAGGATCGGGGCACACCCTTGCGCCTGCCAGACCGCCAGCGCGCGGTCGCGGCCGAACTGCGGATGCAGCGCCAGCGCCGGCTCGCCCGCGAACGCCGAGCGATTGCCGGTATCGAGATAGGACTCGCAGGCCAGTCCTTCGGCCAGGATCGCGTCGTGCCGGTCGAGCTCCACGTGCCAGTATGTCACGCTCTCGCGCTCTTCCTGCACGATGCTCCTGCCGTTCGCGAGGTGGCGGATCGGCACCAGCCACCCATCGACCAGCACCGCGTGATCGGGCGACAGGACCAGGTCCCGCTCCGGCACCTTGTCGGCGAAAGCTCCGGCCCGGACCCGCACCGGCATCACGTCGTGCGGCGAGGGATGACGGCGCAGATCGGTGCGCCGGTGTCCGATCCACGTCACCGCCGCCAGCCGCCCGGTCGCCGTCGCCACCAGGTCCCCCACGCGCAGCGCCTCGACGGCCACGCCGCCGCGCGCGCTCGCAATCTGCGTTCCGCTTGCAAAACACGCCGTGATGAAGGTGTTGGCGCCGTCATTGGTGACGCGCACGCCGGTCATGCCCTCGAGGTCGAGCGTGAGGCCGCCCGAGAGCGTCAGCTGGTAATTGGCGAGCGCGACCTGCGTCTCGACCGTCCCCACGAGTTCGACCGTGCCGGCCAGGGCCAGGCCGCTGATGGTGTCGCCGGCGAACCCGGCCGCCGAGCCCTCGACCAGCCATGTCGATCCGGCATCGAGCGTGATGTGCCCGAAGCCGATCAGCGAGCTGCCGATCCCCGTCAGCGTGCCGATCTGCGTCGGCAGTTCCAGGGTGCCGAAGGCGCCGCCGCCATCGACCGTGCCGACGAACGTGCTGCCGGATTCGATGACCAGGCGACTGGCCAGCGTGTGCGAAAGCTGCAGCGCATAGCCCGTGGCGCTGCCCCGGATCGTTCCCGCATTGAGGATCAGCCCGTAGCCGGTGACCCCGGTCGTGCCGCCCTCGATGATTCCCCCGGCGGCGTTGTCGAGCGTGCCGGCGTTCATATAGATGCCGACGCCGCTGTTGCCGCCGGTGATCGTCCCGCCGCTGGCGTTGCTGATCGTTCCGCCGCTGATGAAGGCGCCGACGGACCGGCCGACCACCAGGCCCTGGTTGAGCATCGTCGCGCCCGCTCCCAGGTCCGCCTTGTGCCGGCCGATCTGCACACCATCGTAGCCGGCGATGACGCCCGTCACCTGGTTGACGATCGTCGCGTTGTTCTCGGCATCGACACCGTAGGAGCCGGCGCCGTTCGTGGGCGTGGAGATGTAGCCGCCGTTGATCATCACCGCGTAGGCTTCCAGCGTCGCGCCGTCGAGCCCGCCGGTGATGATGGCGGCGGACTGGTTGACGATCGTTCCCCTGGCGAGGTCGTAGAGACCGTCGACGCCGCCATAGAAGGTCCCGGCATTGACCACCGTCGCGTCGTTGTGCAGCCGCACCGCGGCGACGCCGGTCAGCGTGCCGCTCGCCTCGTTCGTCACCGTGGCGTTGGTGACGTCGAGCGGGATGCCGTTGGCCGAAAAGACGACGCCGCTGTTGAGCAGCGTGCCGCCCTGCACCGCGATGTCGTTGGGCGCGGTGATGGTGCCGGCATTGACGAAGGTGCCGCTGGCCGCGGTCAGCGTATTGGTGCCGCTGGCAAGCCACTGCGCCGCCGCCGCGACGGCATAGGAACCGAATCCGGCATAGTGCGAGCCCAGGCCCGCGAACGTCCCCTGCGCCGCACCCGAGGCGAACTGGAGCAGGCTGCCCGCGCCGCCACCATGCACGGTCCCGGTGAACACCGCCTTCGGATCGGCGACGACCTCGGCCGCGGCACCCGCCGCCAGGGAAACCGCGTAGGTCCCGCCCGCGATCGTGCCCGCGTTGACCACGCTGCCCGCGCCGCCGAGCACGATGCCGAAGGTCGCGCCCTCGACCAGCGCGCCCGTCGTGTTGGTCAGGCCGCCGCTCGCCATCGTCACGCCGATGCTCCCGGCGGCGCTGACCGTGCCTTCCTGCTGCACCGACCAGACGATGCCGCTGCCGCCGAGGCTCAACGCATAACCGCCGGACGCCGCGAGGATGCCGCCCGTCGAGGTGATGGTGAGCGGGTTGTCCGCTGCCGCAGTGTAGGCGACCGCCTGATTCAACCGGGTCGAGATCGTCGTCGCCACGGCACTACCTCCGATTGTCCTGCCACAGGGTACAACACCCCACGCGTGCCGGGGAAGCGGGCCCGGCCAGGACGCGTTACGCCATCATTCCCCGCGCGCCGATCGGCCACACGCACTCGACGCGCCCGCCGCGCACGCCCACATACCAGTCGTAGCGATCGACGGTGGGATCGCAATGCCCGGGGATCAGCCGCAGTTTTTCGCCCAGCTTCGGCGCTTCCCCGCCCTCGGCAACGAGTTTGCCATGCTCGTCCGAGGCGCCGACATAGGCCACTCCCGCGCGCCCGGCGACCAGCGGCAGCCCGCTATCCACCGCCACCGCCTTGTGCCCCGCATCCACCACCGCCACACCCGAACGCGCGGCGCTCATTACCGTCGCGAGAACGAAGAGGGACTGGCGGAACGGCGCCCGCTCGCGGCCGGAAGCGTCGAGGTTGCGGCCGTAATCCGCGTCCATGAAGACGTAGCTGCCGGCCTGGATCTCGTTATAGACGCCGCTCGCGGCCTCCAGCATGAAGGTGCCGGTGCCGCCGCCGCCGACGATCGGGCAGTCGAGGCCCTGCTGGCGCAGGATGTCGATGGTGCGCCGGCAATCCTCCGCCGCCGCGGCGATCGCGAAATGCCGCTGCTCGGCGCGGCGCAGATGCTGGGCGCCGCCGTGATAGGCCTGCAGGCCGCCGAAGCGCAGATGCCGCGACGCCGCGATCAGCCGCGCCAGCGCCGCGGCCTCGGTCCCCGGTGCGACGCCGCAACGTCCGCCGCCGACATCGATCTCCACCAGCACCGCGAGGCGGATGCCCGCCGCCTCCGCCGCCGCTGCCGCCGCCGCGACCTGCGCCGCGTCATCGGCGCAGACCGCGACCTCGGCGATCCGCGCCAGTGCCGCGAGCCGGGCGAGCTTGCCGGCGCCGACCACCTCGTTGGAGACCAGGATGTCGGGGATGCCGCCCCAGGCCAGCACTTCCGCCTCGCCCACCTTCTGCACGCATTGCCCGATCGCGCCATGCGCCATCTGCCGCTGCGCGATCACGCTCGATTTGTGCGTCTTGGCGTGCGCCCGCAACCGGGTGGCCGTCGGTGCGAGCATGTCGCGCATGGTCGCGAGATTGGCCTCGAACGCATCGAGGTCGAGCACCAGCGCGGGCGTGTCGATCTCGTCTTCGCGCATGCCGGGAGCGGCGGGGGGTGTCTGCAGCATCGTTGCGTCTCCTGGAAGAAGGATCCGGCCGGATGGAATCAACGGGCCGGATATTGCTCTAGGGCCAGGGTTTGCGCGATCCGCCGGCGGCAATCCAGGCCTGCGCCACAACCCTGCGCCCATCGACCACCGCAACGACCTCGCGCCGGCGCCAGCGCGGCCCCTCGTAATCGCAGAGCTTCGCGAAGGCGCGCCCGTCCACCTGCACCAGCAAGCCCTCGACCATCGACCCCGCGTCGCGCCGCAGCGTCGGATACGGGCCATGGGTCATCGCCACGCGCCGCCATCCCGCCAGCACCGCGGGCAGACCCGCGAGCGGCACTCCCGCGATGCGGCGGAACAGCGCCGCATCGAGCAGCGAGCCGTAGAGGAACAGCAGTCTCAACGCACGACGCCCGCGGCGATGCGCGCCAGGCTGCCGGTCCCGCCGGCGCGACCGCGCCCGGCGCCGGCCCGGGCTTTCCCCTCCAGCCCGGCCAGACTAACTATGCGGCGCCAACCCGACAGGAAGACCCGGATGTCCGAACCCGCAGAGCCGCAAGCCGTCCCCGATGCCGAGCTCAGCCACGCCGGCGCCGTGGTCGACAAGGCGGTGGAATACATGGTGGGCCAGCAGCTCGGCGAACCTGCCATCGCCTCGGCGCTGCTCGGCGGGGCGCTCGCGATGATGAGCCGCTCGATGGCCGACGAGGCGATCATCGCCGTGCTCGAGAACGCCATCGCCGCCGTCCGCTCCGGCGAGCTGAACCAGGAGCTCGCGCCCTGACAGCCGGCCCTGGGGGTCGCGCCCGGGGCCTCAGGGCGACGCCTCGCCAGCCCAGCTGACGATCCGCGCCGCGTTGCCGCGCCAGGTGTAGTCGCGCGCCTGCAGCTCCGCGCGCGCCGCCTGCCCCAGCCGCCGCCGCAGTTGCGGCTCGCCCAGCAGCCGCGCGACCGCTTCCCACATCGCCTCCGGCCGCTCCGGGTCGAACAGCAGCGCGGTGCGGCCGTCCTCCAGCACCTCGCGGATGTTGGGCTGATCGGGCGCCACGATCGCGCGCCCCGCCGCCATGTAGTCGAAGATCTTGAGCGGCGAGGCATAATCGACCGAGCGCGGCTGCAGCGCGATGTCGAACGCCGACACCGTCGCCGGCACCTTCTCGTGGGCCACCAGGCCGGTGAAGCGCACCCGCTCCGCCACGCCGAGCCCGGTCGCCAGCGCCTGCAGCGCCGGCTTCGCCGGCCCTTCGCCGACGACGGCGAACACCACCCGCATGTCGGGGTGCGCCGCCATGCCGCGGATCACGGTGTCGAGCCCGTGCCAGTCGCGCACGAAGCCGACGAAGCCCAGCACCGGCGCCTCGCCCGACCCTTCGTCGGATCCCTCGTCGCGCACCTCGAAGCGTTCCGGCACGACGCCGTTCGCCACCACGCGCGCCCGCTCCGGCCGCACCCCCGCCGCCAGCAGCCGTTGGCGCAGCACCGCCGTCACCGGCAGGGCGAGGTCCGCCGCGCGCCACACATACGCCTCGCAGCGCCGCGCCAGCGCCCGCAGCCGCAGGCCGCCATGCTTCGTCCGTTCCTCCGCCAGCGGCCCGTTGATCTCGAGGAAGAAGCGGATGCCGCGCCGGCGCGCCAGCCATGCGCCCGCGAGGTAATAGAGGTTGTAGCGCTCATAGAGGAGGTCCGGCCGCAGGGCGTCGCAGGCCCGCGCGAGGCGGCGATAGGCCGGGATGTTATAGGCCAGCTCCGCCAGCTCGCCGACCGCCCCCGGCAGCAGCCGCCGCAGCCGCGCCACCAGCGCGCTCTCGCCGCCGAACCCCGAGTGCTCGTAGAAGCCGGGGCCGACCACCACGACCTCGTGGCCCAGCGCCCGCAGCGCCGCCACCAGCTCCTCGACATGCACGCTCTGCCCGTCGCGCGACTGGATGCGATGGCTGTAGAGGATGCGCAAGCGGACCTCGCCCTGGGGAACGCCGCATCTAGGCCGTTTGCCGGCGCCGCTGGAAGAGGCCGGCGCAGGCCAGCCCCGCGAACATCCGCTTGACGGGCGGGAGCCGCTTTGAAATAAGCCCCCCCTTCATCCACGCTACCGAGGGTATCCCGATGTCGCGCCGCTGCGAGATCACCGGCAAGGCCGTGCTGTCAGGCAACAACGTCAGCCACGCCAACAACAAGACACGCCGGCGCTTCCTTCCCAACCTGCAGCCCGCCTCGCTGCTGTCCGACGCGCTCGGCCACGCGGTGACGCTGCGCCTGTCCACGCGCGGCATCCGCACGGTGGAGCGCAACGGCGGCATCGACGCGTTCCTGCTTGGCACGCCGGACCGCAAGCTGCAGCCGGAAGCGCTGTCGCTGAAGCGGCGCATCCTGCGCGCCGCCGCAAAGAAGGCGGCCTGAAGCAGCGGGTTTTCCGGCGCCTGAGGCGCCGGACAGACCTGAGGCCCGACCGCCTGGAGCCCGGCCGCCTGGGGCACCCGACAGCCTGAGGCGCCCTGCGCGTATCAATCCGTGCAGCCGGAATCCCGCAATGTCGCGAGCACGGCCTCGGGCGCGACCTCGGTGCTGGTGAACGCCTGGCCGATGCCGCGCGCCAGCACGAACGCCAGCTTGCCATCGCGGACCTTCTTGTCGCGCGCCATGTGCGCCACCAGCCGCTGCGCCGAAAGCCGGCGGTTCAGATGGCCCATCGTCGCCGGCAGGCCGGACGCGTCCAGATGCGCCTCGACCCGCTCGGCGAGCGATGCGTCGCAGTAGCCGAGCCGCGCCGACAGCCGCAGCGCCAGCCCCAGCCCGACCGCCACCGCTTCGCCGTGCAGCACCTGGCCGTAGCCGCACTCCGCCTCGACGGCGTGGCCGAAGGTGTGGCCGAGGTTCAGCAGCGCGCGCCCGTCGTTCGGTTTCTCCTCGCGCTCGTCGTCGCCCACCACGCGGGCCTTGAAGGCGCAGGCCCGCCACACCGCCTCCGCCTGGACCGCGGTATCGCCGGCGAGCAGGGCGGCGGCGTGCGTTTCGCACCACTCGAAGAGTGGCGCATCGCCGATCAGCCCCGCCTTGGCGATCTCCGCATAGCCCGCGCGCAGTTCCCGCCCCGGCAGCGTCGCCAGCACCGCGACGTCGGCCAGCACCGCCCGCGGCTGGTGGAACGCGCCCAACAGGTTCTTCCCCTGGCGGGTATTGATCCCGGTCTTGCCGCCGACGCTGGAATCGACCTGCGCCAGGAGCGTCGTCGGCACCTGTACGAAGGGCAGGCCGCGCAGCACCGTCGCCGCCGCGAACCCGGCGAGATCGCCCACCACGCCGCCGCCGAGCGCGATCACGGCGGTGCGCCGCTCCACCCGCCGGTCCAGCAGCGCGCCGGCCAGCGCCAGGTAGGCCTCGGCGGACTTGGTTGTCTCCCCGGGCGGGACCACGATCGGCTCGCCGGTCTCGAACCCCGCTTCGGTGAGCCCCGACGCCAGCGTCGTCGCGTGCAGCGCGCCCACGTGCTCGTCCGTCACCACCACGGCGCGGCGCTGCGGCAGCACCGGCCCGAGCAGGCTGCCCGATCTGGCGAGCAGCCCCTCGCCGACGACCACGTCGTAGCCGCCGTGCGACAGGGCGACCGCCAGGCGCCGCGGCGGCTGATGCTCCACCAGCGCCCGCAGCACCGCCTCGGTCGTCGCCTCCGGCGTCTCGTCGCCGCAATCGACCGTGATGTCAGCCTCGGCATAGGTCGGGTAGCGCGCGGCCATCAGCCGTCGCAGCACCGTCTCCGGATTGTCGGCATTGAGCAGCGGGCGGTGCGTGCGGTGCGCCACGCGCCGCAGCAGCACCGGCAGCGTCGAGCGCAGCCAGACGGAGACGGCGCTGGCGCGGATCGCCGCCCGCGTCTCGGCGTCCATGTAGGCCCCGCCGCCGGCCGCCAGCACGATCGGCTCGGCCGCCAGCAGCCGCTTGATCACCCGCTTCTCGCCGTCGCGAAACGCCGGCTCGCCGAACCGCGCGAAGATCTCCGCGATCGAGCATCCCGCGGCCTGCTCGATCTCCTGGTCGGCATCGCGGAACGGCAATCCGAGCCGCGCCGCGAGCCGCCGCCCGATCGAGGTTTTCCCCGCCCCCATGATGCCGACCAGCACGATGCTGCGCCCCGCCGGCGGGACCAGGCCAGCCGCGGGCGTCTTCGGTGCGACGAGGACACGGTCATCGTTCATCCGCGCGCCTCTAGCACGTCGGCGACAATTGCACCCAGCCGATTGGCGAGTGCCTTGCCAATCACTTCATGCTAACGATGAGCGATGCGCGGTATCTGCCTTCACGGCAACGCTCTTTCGCGGCCGTCCGGCCGGCGGCCGGGATGACCGGCGGGCGCCACCTCGAAGCCTTCCTGGAGATGCTGGCCGCCGAGCGCGGCGCCGCGCGCAACACGCTGCTCGCCTATCGCCGCGACCTCGAGGGCTTCGCGGCCTTCGCCGCCAGCCGCGGCGAGGAGCTTGCCGCGGCGTCGGAGACGACCTTGCGCGGCTTCCTCGCGGGGCTGGAAGCGGCCGGCATCGGCGCGCGCAGCGCAGCGCGCAAACTCTCCGCCCTGCGCCAGTTC
>JAJXSZ010000088.1 GCA_021784255.1 Pseudomonadota bacterium
CCAGCGCAGCCTGCAGAACCCGCTGGCCTCGCGCATCCTCGAAGGCTCGATCGCGGAAGGCGACACCGTACATGTGTCAGCCGGTCCCGGCGGGCTGCTGATCGAGGGCAGGCTGGCGGAAGCGGCGTAAGCCGTCAGGCGCGGGGTCGCCCGTGAGGCGGCCCCGCGAACGAGGCCGCGGATGGCGCGTTCCCGGCGCCCGACGCCAGGAGCACCTCCCCGCGGGCGGACAGCCGTGCGCCACACGCCTGTCATAAGGCGATCCGGGAGCAGGCGGGGCATTTTTGCCGGCCCCGTCGCAGCCGCCGGCCTAGAGCAACAGCCGACCAGGTAGCATCACCTGGCCGGATGTCCTGATTGGGAAAATTTAGCCCCTAGAGCAACTTATCTCCGATCCGCCTGAGCCGGGCGGGCTCCGATGGATCGGAGGTTGCTCTGCGTGCGCGCCGCGGATCGGCCGCCGCGGAGCGATCGCGCCGGCGGCCGTCAGCCGACTGTCGTCAGTGCGACGTCACCGCGCCGGCGACGGCACCGGCGCCGGCACCGATGGCCGTGCCAAGCAGGATCGGGCCGCCGGCAATCGCGGTCAACGCGGCACCGCCCGCGGCGCCGATGGCGCCACCGGAAAGCACCCGCTGCTGAGTGCTGCTGAGGTCCGAGCAGGCAGCGAGCGAGCCGGCGGCAAGGACGACAAGAAGGGTGCGCTTCAGATTCGTCATGTCGAGTCTCCTTCCGATGCTCCTGATGCGCCGCATATAGGCGCGGGATCGTGGCCAATTCCAGGCAACATTGTTTCATATTTCGCCGATTGCACCGTGCTGCACGATGGCCCCGCCGGCTCGGTTTTTGCGACGCGTCTCGGCGACGAACTCGCCGATCAGGGCTTCGAGCGTGCCGTGCGGGGCAAAGCCGAGGGCCAGCGCGCGCGCCGGGTCGAACCGCGCCGGCCAGGTGGCGACGATCGCCTCGATCCTGGGCGCGGCCACGCGGCGGACCAGCGCGGCGGCGCCCGGCCTGGCGGCCTCCAGCGCCACCAGCATCTCGCCGACGCTCACCGTCAGGCCCGGCGGGTTGACGGAGCGGTCGAGCCCCATGGCCGCGGTGTCCAGGACCGCCGCATGCAGCAGCCAATCGGTGGCATGGGCAGGGCTTGCGATCCACAGTCGGAAATCGTCGGGGACGGGAAGTTCCGCCTCCTCGCCGTTGAGCGGCTCGCGCAGGATCGAGGAAACGAAGCTGCTGGCCGCCTGGTTCGGCCGCCCCGGGCGGATCGACACCGTCGGCAGGCGCAGCACCACCGCGTCGAGGAAGCCGCGGCGGGTTGCGTCGGCCAGGATCAGCTCCGCCGCCGCCTTCTGCGCGCCATAGGAGTTGGCCGGCACCTGGCGCGTCGCCGTGCCGACCACCTCGCCGGGACCAGCCGAGAAGCTGGCGACGGAGCTGGTGAAGACGAGGCGCGGGGCGCGCCCGAGGCGACGGCAGGCGTCCACGACCGCGTCCGTGCCGCGCAGGTTGACGCGCCGGCCGAGCTCGTAATCGGCCTCGGCGGCAGCGGAGACGACCGCCGCGAGGTGAAAGACGACATCCGTGCCCGGCGGGATCACCGCCGGGGGAAGGTCGGCGACATCGCCGGCGATGGAGGCCACCGGGAACGAGGCGGCAGGCGCCGGCGGGGCGGCGATGTCGAACAGGGTGAGCCCGGTGATGGGCCGCCCGCCGAGATGCCCCGCCTGCGCCAGCCGCCGCGCCACACGCTGGCCGAGGAATCCGCCGCCGCCGGTGATTGTCACGCGCATCGCTGCCCCCCGCCTCGTCTCCCCTGAGAGGGGCCCGGCCGCGGCTACTTCGTCAACTGGCCGCGAAGCTCGCCACCCTTGTGCGCGGCGGTATGGAGGTTGACGTAGGCATCGCCGGCCTCGATGGTCGCGAGCTGCTTGGCCGTCAGCGTCGCCGAGCCGGTGATCGGGCTCGGCCCGACCTTCATCGGCACCATCACGCCAGCGTTCTTGCCGGCCGGCGCCGGGCCATGGATATGCGCCGCAAACGGCTTCAGGCCGCTATAGGTCACCGACCAGGTCGCCTTCCTGGTCGCGGTGTCGATGGTTAGCGTGGCACTGCCCGTGGCGGAAGTCTGCACCGACGGTACCTGCTGGGCGCCGGTCAGCGTGGCGTGAAAGGTTTCCGTCGCGGCCATGGCGGCGGTCGAAAACAGCAGCCCGGCCGCGAGAGCCGTGAGAGCAAGGCGGGTCATCCGTAGCCTCCCTGTTTGAATGGCATGGCGGATGTAGGCGCCACTGGCCCTTGTGCAAGCGCACCACCATCAGCAGTCTTGCACCATGAACGACACGTCATTCGGGCCAGAGGTGGACGGCACGCCACGGCCCTTGCCGGCGCGTGTCCCGATCCGCGGCATGCACGCGATCCTGGAGCCGCTGCACCCCCGCCACGCCACCGAGCTCTGGCAGGCGGCACAGCAGGCCGACGCCAGTTGGACCTACATGAGCTACGGTCCGTTCGCGAGCGAGGCGGCGATGCGCGCCCAGGTGGCGAGCCTCGCCTCGACACACGACCCGATGTTCTGGGCGGTGCGGCCGGTGACGACAGGGGCCGTGTCTGGCTGGCTCGCGCTGATGAACATGGAGCCCAGGAACGCCGCGATCGAGCTCGGCGGCATCTGGTTTGCGCCAAGGATGCAGCGCACCCGCGCCGCGACCGAGGCGATGTTCATGCTGCTGCGCCTGGCCGCGGACGACCTCGGCTACCGGCGGCTGGTGTGGAAATGCGATTCGCGCAACGCAGCGAGCCGGCGCGCCGCGGACCGTCTGGGCTTTACCCACGAAGGCCGGCACCGCGCCCACATGGTGGTGAAGGGACGACGGCGGGACACCGACTGGTACTCCATCCTCGATGACGAGTGGCCACGGTGCCGCGACGCCATCCTGGCCTGGCTCGCAGCGGAGAATTTCGCCCCCGATGGCACGGCGCGGCGTGGCCTGGCGGAGATCCGCGCCGGGCTTCAGTAGTCGGCCGGCTCCCAGCATGCTGGCGTCTCGGCGAGCCGGGCCGCGTGGCGCACGGCCCGGACCAGACCGCGCGTGGTCACGCGGGTCTCGCAGGCGGCCTCGATGTCGTCCGCGCTGAACGGTGCAGCGGCGAAACCATCCTGGCGACCGAAACCCCAGACCCAGCGCCCGGTCTGCGCCAGCGAGGCGCGCACCAGCCACGACCCGCCCTCGCGCGCCTGGCGCAGCCGCGCCATCATCGCCGCAAAGGCCATCAGATAGCCGGTAGCGTGGTCGAGTGCCTGACAGGGCAGTTCCTTCGGCCCGGTACCCGCCGCCCTGCCCTCCTGCGCGTTGAAGCCGGTCGCCGTCTGCACCAGCGAATCGAAGCCGCGCCGGCCAGCCCAAGGTCCGACATGGCCGAAGCTGCTCAGCCAGACGCAGACGACGCCGGGGCGCAGCCGCGCGATCGCGGCGGGCGAGAACCCGCGCCGGTCCAGCGCGCCCGGGCGGAATCCCTGGATCACGATGTCGGCGCCACGGATCAGCGCCGCGAGCCGCTCGCGCCCCTGCGCCGTCGCCAGGTCGGCGCTCACGACACGCTTCCCGCGCGCGGTATCGGGCAACAGGGAATCGACCTGCGGCAGCGCGGGCGCCGTGATCAGTCGGACATCGGCCCCGTGCGCCGCCAGCGTGCGCCCGGCGACGGGCCCCGCGATCACCCGCGTGAGATCCACGACCGTGACGCCGCCCAGCGGCCGCGCCCCATCGGGCAGCTTGCGCGGCGACGCCTCGCCGATGCGTTCGACGCTGATGACCGGCAGCCTCGCCAGCGCCTGAGCCTGCGGATGCGCCGCCCAGCTCGCCGCATCGCGCAGGGCCGCGACGACCGCGCCGGCGGCATGCGCCTCGGTCTCGAAGGCGACGGCGTCGCGCCCGGCGAGTGCCGCCGCCAGCGCCTCGCGCGTCGGCGCACAGCCGAGGAGCGCCAGAATCCGCGCCCGGTGATGCGCGAAATTGGTGTGGACGCGCACATAGCCGTCGCGCGCCCGGTAGAGCCCCATGAGCGGATCGCCCGGCGGCGGCGCGGCGCCGTCGAGGCGCAGATGCCGCTCGCTCTGAAACTCGACCGCGGCGTGGCGCATGGCGACGGCAACGGGCTGGCGCGGGAAGCCCGCGGCATGGCGCAGCTCCGCCGCCGCGAGCCCGCTCGCCGCGATCGCCGCCTGCGCAACGCTGCCAAGCCGGAACGAAGAGGGCAGCGCCGGCTCCGCGCCGGTGAGCGCGAGTTGCCCGAGCGCCGCCGGATCGCCGCCGGCGAGCGACCACAATCCGGCGACGGCCTCCTGCGCGCCCATCAGCCGAGCGTTGGGAAGCGTGACGCCGCGGCGCGCTCGGCCACCGCGTCGAGAGCGAGGCCCGGAATCCATGCCAGCAGGCCACGTCGCCTGGGCCCGATGCGCACCGCCCGCGCCTTCTCGCCGCCGAGTTCGCGCACCAGTGCCGCGACATTGCCGATACCGTCGGCAAGTCCGACCGCAACCGCGCGTTCACCGAGCATGTAGCCGCCGTCGAACAACTCCGCGCCGCTCTTCAGGGCGGCACCACGGCGCTTTTGCACCCAGGCGATGAACCCCTTGTGGATGTCCGCCATCAGCGCCTCGGCGAACGCGGCATCGTCGGCCTTCTCCGGCAGGAACGGATCGAGGCGCTGCTTGTTGGCGCCCGCCTTGTAGACGCGCCGCTCGATGCCCAGCCGCGCTATCGCTTCGGGAAAACCGAAGCCGCCGCCGATCACGCCGATGGACCCGACGATGCTCATCGGGTTGGCAACGATCCGGTCCGCGGCACAGGCGATCCAGTAGCCGCCCGAGGCACCGACATCGGCGATCGCGGCATGGATGCGAAACCCGTCCTTCTCCGCCGCCATCCGCAGCGCGGTGGCAACGAGATCGGACTGCACCGGCGAGCCGCCGGGACTGTCGATGTCGAGCACGAGATGGCCGCACCGCCTGGCGAGCGCCGCCGCCCGCGCAATCGGTTTCTCATAGGCTCCGATATGGATCGCCCCGCGCCGCGCGATCATCCCGTGCAGCACGAGAACGGGAATGCGGGGACGGCGGAACGGGAGCTTCATGGCCTGCCTTCACGACGCACGGGGCGGATCGGTGTCGTCCGCTGGCGGACGTTAGCCGCTTCGGCGCGCCGGTGCACACCGTCCAGCGCGGGCATCGGCGAGCATGCCGAGCAGCGTCACCGGCGCCATACCGCCGGTAACCAGCCGTCCCCCCTCTTCGATGCAGCAGGCAAAGAGATTGTTGCGCGTGTCCGACATCGCCTCGCCGCCGGGCAGGATCGCCATGCGCTGCCCGTCCGTCAGGACCGGTGTCGCGAGCTCATAGACCACGAACGGCACCGTGCCGGACGCCCCGGTATCGACCGAGCGACCGGGTGGCTGGGCATTGGTCGCCTGCAGCACCCGCGCGGCGGTCACGCCCCCGTCGGCGTGACCAGCGGCCAGCGCTCGCCACGGCGCTCGATGCGGCGAACCGCGGTTCGTTCGTGGATCGGGGCGCCCGTCCTTGCGGCGGCACGGGCGAGGCCGCGGGTATCGGCGAGCGGATGGCGATGCCCGCCCGTCGGCTCCGCGATGGCGCCATGGAACTCCGCCGAGCCGATGCGCCGGCGCGTGCGCGGGGTTGAGCCAGCCCGAGTGGCGTGCCCCGCAATCGATGTCGAAGCGGCGAATCAACGCGAAAACCTCGCCAGGGGCGCCAAGCACGAGGCGGATGAACGGCTCGCCCCGCTCTGGCCCGATCGCGCGCAGCACGTCGTCCGGGCCGACGCCGGCAGGCTCGGCACCACCAGCCCGCCATGACGCCCCGACGCACCAAGACCCGCCGTCGCTGCCTCCGGTACCGCCACGCCCCGGCGGGCCGCAGCGGCCGCCAGGGCGACCGCGGGCCGGTGGATGCCACCGCCGACGACGGCGACATCGGCGTCGACGGCGTGTTGCAGCGCAGCATAGCTCGCTTCTTCCCGCGCCGTTGCGGCCCAGACGCTCGGGACTTGCGCCATCGCGGTCATTGCGCCCGCGCGCGCCGGGGTTCCGTCAGATTTTCAATTCCCGAGGCGTGCCACGAGCTTCGTCACCGCCGCCGTGGAGACCTGGCCTGTGGTGACGACCTTGCCGCCGGCAATCTTCCACTTCCGGAACGGGCCGGTGATGTCGCCCACCTTGTCGAAGGAAATCGGCCCGATCACGCCGACATAGCGGATCGGCTTGTGTGCCTTGATCAGCGCCAGCGCCTTGCGGAACCCCGCCGGCCCGGCGGTGATCGGCGTGCCCTTCGGGTCCACCGCGGCCCGGATGCCGGCGGTGATCGCGGCCGGGTCAGGCTTGCCGGCGATGGCAACCGCGAGCCCCATGATCGCGGCCGCGTCATAGGACTGCACAGCCCCGGGCGAGCCGGGATCGAGCTTGGAGAACGCCTTGAAGTTCCGGTTGAAATAGGCGGTCGAGGCGGTTGGCTCGGTTCCCGAGGAAGTACCGAAGGCGTGGTCGAGATACTTCGCTCCCACCGCCTTGATGAAGCCGGCGCTGTCCATGCCGTCGTTGAGCAGGAATTTCTGCGGCCCGCCCTGGCTGATCCAGGCGCGCGCGATGGTTGCGCCATCGACCGGATAGCTCACGAGGTAGAGCGCATCCGGTTTGCCCGCCATCGCCGCCGTCACCTCCGCAGCATAGGAAGACTGCTTCTCGTTGTATGGCGTATCCGACGTGATGGTGCCGCCAAGCTTCCTGTAGGCCGCGGAAAACTCGCGGACCATGTTGGCCCCGAAATCATTGTTCACATGGATGATCGCGAGCTTCTTGTAGCCAAGCGACATCGCGTACTGCGCCGCCACCACGCCCTGCAGCGCATCGGAGGTGATGGTGCGGAAAAAGATGCCGTTGGTCTTGCCCTCCTCGCCCAGCGTGGTCAGCGTCGGCGAGGAGGACGCGGGCGAGATCTGCGGCACCTTCGCCGGCGCCGTCACCGCGGTCAGGATCGGCAGCGTGACGGAGGAGATGATGCCTCCGATGATGCCGGGCACATGCTCGACATCGACCAGTTGCTTGGCCTGGTCCACCGCCACCGAGCCGCTGGTCTGCGCGTCGCGGATATCGGCGGCGAGGGTGCAGCCGGCGGCACCGCCCGCCTTGTTGATGTCGCGGAAGGCCATCTGCACCGCCTTGGCGCCGGCCTGGCCATAGGCGCCGGCGGGACCGGTAAGCGACATGACGACGCCGATCGTGGTGGTGCAGGCCCCAGCCGTGCCAGCGGCAAGCGCGGTGGCGAGCGCGATGGCGAGGGCGGCGATAAGTGGCGCCTTGATGCGCGTGGTCATGAAGCGTCCTCCCGTTGGCCTGGCGTTGATGTAATAAGCGTGCGGCGAAAGCCCATTCCTGGCAAGCGTCTCAACCCGGCGCGCGGCTCAGCTCGTATTTCATGATCCGCCCGTGCCGCCCCTCGCGGTCGCGTTCCAGCCTGTAGACGTCTCCCTCGAGCGGCCGGCGCTGCGCCAGAACCGCCGCGAGCGCCGCCCGGTCTGCCGCATCGAGCGCCAGGCTGGCCGCGCGCAGGTGGGCGGCAAGGTGCGCCCCGTGGCGCACGCCGACGATGGCCGCGGCCACCCCCTCCTGCTCCAGGACGTGGCGGATGGCGATCGTCGCGATGTCCGTCCCGTGCCGGGCGGCGACCCCGGCCAGCGCGTCGAGCAGCCCCTGGAGAAAATCCCACCCGCCGGCATCGTCGATGATGAGCTTGTATTTGACCAGGCTGCGGTTCGCGAGCGCCAGGCCGGGGTCCGGTCGGCCGCGCCAGCGCTCGGCGAGAAAGCCGCCGGCGACGGTGCCGTAGCACAGCAGGTGCATCCCGTTCGCGAGCGCCCATGGCGCCATCTGCCGTGCCGGCCGGTCATCGAGCACCGAATATTGCACCTGCATCGTGCGCATGTGCACCCCGGCATCGGCCAGCGCGCGCAATGACGCGGTATCGAAATTGGTGCCGCCGAGCAGCCGGATCCAGCCGCGGTCGCGCAGCGCCGCGAGCGTGCGCGCTGTTTCGATCCAACCCGGAATTGCGAGATCCCACCAATGGAGTTGCACGAGGTCCAGCGTTTCCACCCCGAGCCTGCCGCGCGAGCGATCGATCAGCCGCTCGATCTCGCGCGCGCCCAGCGTCGCCAGCGCCGAGAGGTCCGGCACGAACTTCGTATGGACGCGCACGCGCGCCGCCTCCTCGGGATGCGCACGCCGCCAGTCGCCGATCAGCTGCTCGACGCCGGTATAGATATCCGCGCAGTCAAAGGCGGTGATGCCTGCCGCGACATAGGCGTCCATGTCCGCCAGCGCCGCCGCGCGCTCGATCTCGCCATGCCCCCCGGCAAGCTGCCAGCCGCCTTTGATGAGGCGCGGGATGGTGTAGCCCGGCGCCAGCGTTACCTGTTCGAGGCTCATGTCTTGGTCACCTCCGAGCGGCGGAAACGGCGCTCGCCGATCCGCGTGATGCGCAACCGGCTAGGACAGTTGGGGTCGGGGCAGGCGATGAGATCGTCGGTGGCCATCCAGTCCGCGGGATCGCAGCGGCGCTGCTTCGCCGCCAGCAGTGGCAGCACGGCCGCCAGCGAGTAGATCGAAAACCCCTGCCCGGGCGGCAGGTGCAGCATCTCGCCACGCAGCTCGAACCAGTCGCCGCGCACAGCCCCGCAGTAGAGCGTGGCTCCCTCCGGCGCTTCCACCGTCACACGCAGGTCCCAGAGCGTGAACGACGCGCTCATGGCACGCGCGAGAACAGCAACGTCGCCTGGCCGTGGCGGCGAATGGCACCGCAGGCGGTGGCCATGGCCCCGACATCGGTGGCGCGGCCGACGACGCTGCCGGTGATCCAGCCGACGGGAAAGAACAGCCGCGCCTGCGGACCGTAGAACAGGCCGATGTCGAACACCGGCGCCTCGCCACCGCCCCAGAACCGGGCCGGCAGATAGGCGAGCACGATCTCTCCGGGCTGCGGCATGATCGTTCCGCACTCGACCGGCAGCGGCGCGCGCTGCGGGCCCGTCAGCATCGCATCGGGCACCGGACAGGAGATCTCGGGTCCGGTCCACATCGCGTGCATACCCTCGATGGCGCGCGGCTCGGCCAGCAGGTTCCAGACGAAACCGGCATTGGCCGGCGCGCGCACGGCGTCGAGCTCGGCCGTGACATCCAGGCCCGATCGGGCCTCGCTGATGCGAATTTTCTGAGCCAGGGTCGCCTCCTGCATGCTGGCGTTCCACACCGCGCGGCTTGCCTGCGGCATGCGAAGCATGCCTTGATGCCGCGCCGGGTCAAGGGACCCGGGACACGGAATGGCACGCCGATCCAGACAACGGGAGGAAGGGCTTGCTGGAAGTCCGCGACGTGGTGATCCGTTTCGGTGGCGTGGCAGCCGTGGATGGCGCCAGCATCACCGCGCCGCCCGGCAGCATCACCGGGCTCATCGGCCCCAACGGCGCCGGCAAGACGACGCTGTTCAATCTCATTGCCGGTGCCATTCGGCCCGCGGCTGGAGCAATTCGTTTCGAGGGACGGTCGTTGACCCGTCTGCCCGCCGCCTCGCGCCTCGCCCTGGGGCTGGCGCGGACTTTTCAGATCCCCCACCCCTTCCCCGAGCTCACCGTGCTCGAAAACCTCCTGGTCGCCGCCCCGCATGGTGCGATGCTGGCCGCCGCCCTGACGCCAGGGCGCACGCGCAGATCGGAA
>JAJXSZ010000089.1 GCA_021784255.1 Pseudomonadota bacterium
CGTAACGCCCGGCCGGCACCTGGCGATGATAGGCGGCGCGCACCTCGGCGGAATGGAGCCGCTGCGCCATCTCGGTCTCGACGGGCCCCGGCGCCACCGAGTTGGCGGTGATCGCGTAGGGCGCCAGCTCGATCGCCATCTGCCGCGTCAGCCCGATCAGCGCGGCCTTGGAGGTGCCGTAGGCGGTCCGCCCGGCACCGGCGCGGACTCCGGAAACCGAGGCGATGTTGACGATCCGCCCGCCGCCCGGTCGCTCCCCTGACGCGCGCATCAGCCGCGCCGCCGCCTGCGCGCAGAGCAGCGCGCCGGTGACATTGACCGCCATCACCCGCGCGAAAGCCTCGGCGGGAAACTCCAGGAACGGCGCCAGGGTCGCGACGCCGGCGTTGTTGACCAGCACGTCGACGCGCCCCCAGCGCGCCACCACGGCGGCGAATCCGGCCCGGACCGATTCCGGGTCCGCCACGTCGAGCCCGATCCCGGCCGCGGTCGCGCCGGTCGGATCGAGCTCGCGCGCGGCCGCCGCGGCGGCCGCGCCGTCCAGGTCCGCGAGCGCCACGGCGCAGCCGTCGGCGTGCAGTCGGCGGCCGATCGCGGCACCGATCCCGCGCCCGCCACCGGTCACCACCGCCACACGTCGCGTCGTCATGCTCATGCAACCCTCCCTGGAGCAGCCTCCGACCGGACAGGATCAGCTGGCCGGATTTCCTGCGCTGGATAACTTAGAATCCAGAGCAACTTATCTCCGGCCCGCCTGAGCCGGGCAGGCGCAGGCGGATCGGAGATTGCTCTAGCCCGAGCGGCCGCGCGGCGCCAAGCCGGCTGCCCTGCCGCCGCCATTTTCTCCGTTCATTGGCGGCGCCAGGGCAAATCCTGCGCCCAGCCTCGCCATGGTGGCTTGCGATAGGCGCCGTGGCTTGTATGGTCCGGCCGCGATGCGGGTCCCGGCCGGGGGCGCGCCGGTGATGGGGGTCGTGCTGTTTTGATGAGCCGAGTGGCCACGTGTCTTCGGGTGATGGCGCTGGCCGTGATTGCGGGCGGCCTGACCCTGGTGGCGTCCCAGGCGCGGTCGCAGACCACCGGTGCCGCCGCGCCGGCGGCCAGTGCCGCGGCGCCGCCGATCGCGGGGCCGGCGCAGCCGGTCCAGGCGGTCCCTTCGCACAGCGTCCCGACCCCACCCAACGCCGCCCCCGCCCCGCCGCAGGCGCCGGCCTCCGGCGCCGCCGCCGGCACCGCCCCGGTGATCGCCGCGGCGCCCGCCCTGCCATCCCCGGGCCCGGCCTTCGTGCCACCGCCGCTGCCGGCGGGCATCGGCACCGTTGCCGCGATCAGGGTCGAGGGCAACCAGCGCATCGAAGCCTCGACCATCGAGAGCTACATGCTGCTGCGCGTGGGCGACCCGTTCGACCCCGCGGCGATGGATCGCAGCCTCAAGACACTCTACGCGACCGGCCTGTTCTCCAACGTGCGCCTGACCCGTGCGGGGAACACGCTGGTGGTGCGGGTGCGGGAAAACCCGATCATCAACCGCGTCGTCATCGAGGGGAACCACCAGCTCACCTCCAAGGTGCTGCTGCCGGAGCTGGAGGAAAAGCCGCGCGGCGTGTTCACCCAGGCGGCGGCGGCGCGCGACCGCCAGCGCATCCTCGACCTCTATGCCCGGCGCGGCTACTACGCGACGACGGTGGACCCGAAGATCATCCGGCGCGCGGAGAACCGTGTCGACGTGGTGTTCGAGGTGCATGACGGAACCGCCGCCTACATCGGCCGCATCGCCTTCGTCGGCAATCACGCCTTTTCCGAAAGCCGGCTGCGCGGGATCGTGGGCTCGCGCCAGGAAGTCTGGTGGAACGTCTTCACCAGCGCCGACATCGTGAACCCGCAACGCCTGGCCGCCGACCGCGAGGCACTGCGCCGGTTCTACCTGCACAACGGCTACGCCCAGATCGACATCCCGCCGCCGACCGCGGAACTGGCGCCCGACCGCAAATCCTTCTTCGTCACCTTCACCGTCCACGAAGGCCCGCGCTACCGCATCACCAGCGTCAAGGTGCACACCACGCTGGCGCACACCGATGCCAAGAGCCTGCAGTCCGAGATCGGCATCGCGCCGGGCGAGTGGTACGATGGCGACGCGGTGGAGAAGGCAAGCCAGGCGCTGACCACCGCGCTGCAGAACCGCGGTTATTCCTTCGTCGAGGTGAAGCCGCAGGTGCGGCGCGACGACAGCAAGCACACCATCGCCCTGGTGTTTGACGTCGGCGAAGGCCCGCACGTCTATATCGGGCGCATCGACATCAGCGGCAACCAGCGCACCGAGGACCAGGTGATCCGCCGCGAGTTCCGCGTCGCCGAGGGCGATCCGATGAACGCGGCCCTGCTGCGGCTGACGCAACAGCGCCTGCACGACCTCAACTTCTTCAACAACGTCACCATCACGCCGCAGCCGACCAACGAGCCGGACAAGGTCGATCTCAACGTCGATGTCGCCGAGCGCGCGACCGGCCAGCTCACCCTCGGTGGCGGCTATTCGACCGATATCGGCGCGCTCGCCGATGTCGGCCTCAGCGAGGCCAACTTCATCGGCACCGGGATCAATGCCGGGATCAACGCGATCATCGCGCAGAAGGAAATCTCGACCGACATCTCGGTCACCAACCCGTATTTCCTCGGCCGCAACATCCTCGCCGGTATCAACGTCTTCAACGTGCTGCAGAACCTGCAGACCCTGGCCGAGTATGACGAGCGGCGTACCGGCTTCACGCTCACCGCCGGCTATAATTTCTCCGATCACCTGCGCCAGTCGTGGAGCTACACGCTGGCCTACCGCGACGTCTACAACATCCAGAACTCCGCGAGCCTCTACGTCCAGAGCGAGGCCGGCGGCTCGACCATCTCCCAGCTCGGCCAGGTGCTGACCGTCGACTACCGCGACAGCACGCTCGATCCGCGCAAGGGCTACGTCGCGCGCCTCAGCACCGACTTCGCCGGGCTCGGCGGGTCCGTCGACTACGTGCGCGCCAAGCTCGACGGCAGCTACTACATCCCGCTCGAAAGCATCTTCGGCAACCGCGACTATGGCCTCGCCTTCTCGGCCGGCACCGGCTACCTGTTCAAACTCGGCGGCCGCAGTCGCATCATCGATAATTTCTTCCTCGGCGGCGCCAACCTGCGCGGCTTCCAGACCGGCGGCGCCGGCCCGCACGCGCTCACCGGCTACAACGACAGCCTCGGCGGCCGGTTCATCTGGACCCAGTCGACCGAGTTCCGCTTTCCGCTGCCGGTCTCGCGCGATCTCGGCCTGCGCGGGCGCGTCTTCGTCGATATCGGCTCGCTCAGTGGCGTCGACCAGCTGATCGTGAACGGCGCGCCGGTGGCGCACACCAACTACGCGACCCCGCGCGTCGGCGCCGGTTTCGGCATCTCCTGGAACACCCCGTTCGGCCTGATCAATCTCGATTTCGCCGAGCCGGTGGTCAAGGAACCCTACGACCAGACCCAGTTTTTCCGTTTCGGCTTCGGCACAAGGTTCTAGACCCCAATGCGCATCCGCTCCACCCTCCTCGCGGCGTCGTTCGCCCTCGCCTCTGCCCTGCCCGCCACAGCGCTGGCGCAGAACAAGGACTTCTTCATCCCCGGGCATCCGCATCCGGTGGCCCGCCCCGCCTCCACACCGGTCGCCGCGCCGGCGCCGCAGCCCGTCGGCCCGGCGCCGCTGCCGCCGATCCCGGAGCCGCCGCTGCCGGCGCTGAAGCCACTGCCGCCCGGCTCGCTGCCGCCGACCGCAGTGTTCGGCACTGTGGGCGTGCCCGATGTGATGAACGGGCTGAAGGCGGCGAAGCAGGTCGACGACGTCATCAACGGCCGGCTGCGTGCGCTCGCTGCCGACGCGCAGAAGGCCCAGGCGACCTGGCGCAGCATGCAGGAAGCGCTCGCCCGCGACGCAGCCAAGCTGTCGGCGGCCGAGATCCAGAAGCGCCGCTCCGAGCTCGACACCAAGGTGCTCGCCGACCAGAAGGCGTTCCGCGAGCGTCAGCTGCATATCCAGGAGGCCGCGCAGATCGCGTTCAGCCAGATCCAGGCGGTGCTCAAGGCGGTGGTGCAGCAGGTGGCGCAGAGCCACGGCATGAACATCGTCCTGCTGCGCACGCAGGTCGCGATCAGCGCCCGCGCCTTCGACATCAGCCAGGAAGTGCAGAGCGAGATGAACCGGATCATGCCGTCGGTGAACATCCCGCCCGAGAACGCGGATCCGATGACCTACGCCGGGAAGCCGGCGCCGGTCCTGCCCGAGGCGCTCGTCACGACGCCGCCGGCCGCACCCGCCGCCCACCCGCCGGCCACCAAGAAGAAGTAGCATGACGCCCGCGCAGCCGGGCACGGCGTCGGGCGGCATCGGCGATCCTCGCTTTTTCGCGCGCAGCGGCCCGCACCCGCTCGCCACCATCGCCGCGGCCGCGGCAGCGACGGTGGCGAGCGACGGCGAGCGCCTGTTCGCGGGCGTGGCGCCGTTGCAGAATGCGGGACCGGACGAGGTCTCCTTCCTCGACAACCGGCGCTACGCGGAGGCGTTGGCGGCGACGCGCGCCGGCGCCGTCATCGTGCATCCGGACCTCGCCGCGCGCGCGCCCGCGGGCTGCATCGCGCTGGTCACCGCCGAGCCCTATCTCGGCTGGGCGCGCGTCGCCGCCCTGTTCCATCCGCTGCCGCCGGTCGAGCCCGGCATCCACCCCAGCGCCTGGGTCGCGCCCGAAGCGACGATTGACGCGAGTGCCGAGATCGGTCCCGGCGCCTGCGTCGAGGCCGGCGCCGAGATCGGCCCGCGCTGCCGCGTCGGCCCGCACGCCGTGATCGGCGCCGGTGTCGTGCTCGGCGCCGACTGCCGCATCGGCGCCGCCGTCACCATCACCCACGCCCTTCTCGGCGCCCGCGTCGTGGTCCATGCCGGTGCGCGCATCGGCCAGGCGGGCTTCGGCTTCGCGACCGACCCTCGGGGGCCGGACGGGCTGCCGCGCTTCCTCCCGGTCCCCCAGCTCGGCCGCGTCCTGATCGGCGACGACGCCGATATCGGCGCCAACACCACGATCGACCGCGGCTCCGCCCAGGACACCGTCATCGGCCCCGGCTCGCGCCTCGACAACCTGGTGCAGATCGGCCACAACGTCCGCCTCGGGCGCTGCTGCGTCGTCGTTGCCCAGGCCGGAATTTCCGGCTCCACCGAGCTTGGCGACTTCGCTGTGATCGCCGCCCAGGCCGGCCTCACCGGCCATCTGCGCATCGGCGCGCGCGCGCGCATCGGCGCGCAGGCCGGCGTCATGGCGGACGTGGCGGAAGGGCAGGACGTCGTCGGCTCGCCGGCGATGCCGGTGCGCAGCTTCTTCCGTCAGGTGGCGATCCTGCGCCGCCTGGCAGAGCGCCGGCCGAAGGAGGGAACGAGCTGAGAACGATGCAGCAGGCCAACGAAAACGACACCGCGACCGGCCCCGCCGCAACCGGCACGGCCGACACCAGGGCGAGCGCGACCGGCGTGACCGTCGATATCGCCGGCATCCTGCGCGCGATCCCGCATCGCTACCCATTCCTGCTCATCGACCGGGTGGACACCCTGATCCCCGGGCAGTCGGCGATCGGCATCAAGAATGTTTCGGTCAACGAACCGTTTTTCCAAGGTCATTTCCCGAACCATCCGGTGATGCCGGGCGTGCTCATCATCGAGAGCATGGCCCAGACCGCGGCCGTGCTGGTGGTGCACACGCTGGGGCCGGACGCGGCCGGGCGCGTGGTCTATTTCATGTCCGTCGAGGGCGCGAAATTCCGCCGCCCGGTCGTGCCCGGCGACACGCTGCGGATCCATTGCACCAAGGAGCGCAATCGCGGCCAGGTCTGGAAGTTCAACGCCGTCGCCCGCGTCGATGGCTCGGTGGTGGCAGAGGCCACCTACACGGCCATGATCATGGAGCGCGCGGAACCGCTATGAGCGCCTCCGCGCAATCCGGGGTCAACGTCGATCCCCGCGCCGCCGTCGCCCCCGGTGCGCAACTCGGCCAGGGCGTCGTCGTCGGCCCCTGGTGCACGGTCGGGCCCGACGTCGTGCTCGGCGACCATGTGCGCCTGATCTCGCACGCGGTGATCGATGGCCGCACCAGCATCGGCGAGGGCGCGACCGTCTACCCCTTCGCCACCGTCGGCATGCCGCCGCAGGACCTGAAATACAAGGGCGAGCCGACGCGCACCGAGATCGGCCCACGCACCATCATCCGCGAGCACGTCACCATCCATCGCGGCACCGTCACCGGCACCGGCATCACGCGTGTCGGCGCGGGGTGCCTGCTGATGGCGGTCGTCCATGTCGCGCATGACTGCGCGCTCGGCGATGGTGTCGTCGTCGCCAACAACGCCGTCATGGGTGGGCATGTCGAGATCGGCGACGGCGCGGTGATCGGCGGTGCCGCGGCGCTGCATCAGTTCGTTCGCATCGGCCGCGGCGCCATGGTCGGCGGCGTCTCCGGCGTCGAGGCGGACGTGATCCCCTTCGGCATGGTGATCGGCAACCGCGCCCGCCTGTCCGGCCTCAACGTCGTCGGCCTGCGCCGGCGCGGCATCGCGCGCGAATCCATCGCCGCGCTGCGCCGCGCCTTCCGCGACCTGTTCGGCGGCGCCGGCGCCTTCACCGACCGGCTGGCGGCGCTGCAGGCCCTTCCCAACCCCGATCCGCTGGTCGGCGAAATGCTTGCCTTCGCCACCGCCCCCTCGCACCGGGGCCTGATCCGCGCCGCCATCGGCGCCGACGACGCCGAGGACTGAGCCACGACGAGCGAACGCAGCCCCCTCGGGATCATCGCCGGCGGCGGCGCGTTCCCGGGCCAGGTCGCCCGGGCCGCATCGGCCGCCGGCCGACCGGTCTTCATCGTGGCGCTGGAAGGCTTCGCCGATCCCGCCGCGATCGGCGCCTACCCGCACAGCACGGTGCGCATCGGCGCGGCGGGACGCATCCTTGCACTGCTGCGCAACGCCCGGTGCCAGGAGCTGGTCGTCGTCGGCCCCGTCAAGCGTCCGTCGATGCTCGATCTTCGCCCGGATGCAGAAGGCGTGCGCCTGCTCGCGCGCATTGGCCGTGCCGCGTTCGGCGGCGATGACGGCCTGCTCGCCGCGGTGCTGCGCGTGCTCGGCGAGGAAGGCTTCCGCGTCCTCGGCGCGCACGAGGTACTCACCGAGGCCCTTGCCCCCCAAGGTCTGCTGACCGAGGGCGGTCCCGACGCCACGGCGCAGGCCGACATCGCCCGCGGCCTCGCGGTGATCAGGGCGCTCGGCGCTGCCGACGTGGGCCAGGCCTGCGTCGTCCAGCAAGGCATCGTGCTCGCGGTGGAAGCGATCGAAGGCACAGATGCCATGCTCGCGCGCGCCGCCGCTCTCGCGCGCCCGGGGCCAGGCGGCGTGCTGGTGAAATTCGCCAAGCCCGGGCAGGATCGCCGGGCGGATCTGCCCGCGATCGGCCCGGACACGGTGCGCGCCGCATCGCGGGCCGGGTTGCGCGGCATCGCCTTCGAAGCCGGCGGCACGCTGCTCGCCGATGCGCCCGCGATGGCCGCCGCTGCGCGCGAAGCCGGACTGTTCCTGTTGGCCACGACGATGGAGGAAACACCATGAGCTACCGTTATCTGCACACCATGCTGCGTGTGGGCGACCTCGACCGCAGCGTGAAATTCTACACCGACCTCTTCGGCATGCAGGAGCTGCGCCGGCGCGACGTGCCGGATGGCAAGTACACGCTCTCCTTCCTCGGCTACGGCGACGAGGCGAACCACACCGTGCTCGAGCTCACCTACAATTACGGTGTCGACAAATACGATATCGGAACGGCCTTCGGCCACCTCGCGATCGGCGTGCCGGACGTCGCCGCCACCTGCGCGAAGCTGCGCGCCGCCGGCGCCAGGATCACACGCGAGCCGGGCCCGGTGAAGTTCGGCTCGACCATCATCGCCTTCGTCGAAGATCCCGACGGTTACAAGATCGAGCTGATCCAGCGCGCATGACGCCTGACGCGACAGGCGAGCGCGTTGTCTGCTCGACCTGCTACATGTGCGCCTGCCGCTGCGGCATCCGCGTGCACCTGCAGAACGGCAGGCTGCGCTACATCGAAGGCAACCCGGAGCACCCGGTCAACCGCGGCGTGCTGTGCGCCAAAGGTTCGGCGGGGATCATGCAGGCCACCTCGCCGGCGCGGCTGCGCCGGCCGCTGATCCGCACCGGCGAGCGCGGCAGGAACGAGTTCCGCGAGGCGACCTGGGAGGAAGCGCTCGAACTCGCCACGTCCTGGCTGCGCCGGGTGCGCGAGACGGACCCCAGGCGGCTCGCCTTCTTCACCGGCCGCGACCAGAGCCAGTCGCTCACCGGCTGGTGGGCGCAGGCATTCGGCACGCCCAATTTCGCCGCCCATGGCGGGTTCTGCTCGGTCAACATGGCGGCCGCGGGGCTCTATACGCTTGGCGGCAGTTTCTGGGAATTCGGCGAGCCGGACTGGGAACACACCAAGCTGTTCCTCATGTTCGGTGTCGCGGAGGACCACGATTCCAACCCGATCAAGATGGGCCTCGGGGCAATTAAGGGTCGCGGCGCGCGCTTCATCTCCGTCAACCCGGTCCGCACGGGCTACTCCGCCATCGCCGACGAATGGGTCGGCATCCGCCCGGGCACGGACGGGCTGCTGGTCATGGCACTCGCCCATTGCCTGCTCGCCGCGGATCGGATCGATTTCGAGTTCCTCGCGCGTTACACCAACGCCCCCAACCTCGTCATCGAACAGCCCGGTGCCGCCGAGGACGGTCTGATCGCCCGCGACGAATCCGGCCGTCCGTTGCTGTGGAACGGAACGGAAGCCGTCAGCGAGAGCGAGCACGCCGCGATTGCCGGGCGCTTTCGCCTCGCCGATGGGCGCCAGGTCGCGACCGTCTTCACCCTGCTTGCCGAGCGCGTGCTCGATGGCGCCTACGCGCCGGAGGCGGTGGCGCTGCGCTGCGGCGTTTCCGCAGCCGCCATCCGCCGCATCGCCGCCGAGATCGCCGAGGTCGCCTTCGCGGGGGCGATCGAACTGCCGGTGCCGTGGACGGATTCCTGGGGCCGCCGCCACGCGACGATGCGCGGCCGCCCGGTCGCGGTGCATGCTATGCGCGGCATCTCGGCGCATTCCAACGGGTTTCAGACCTGCCGCGCCCTCCATGTCCTGCAGATGCTCATCGGCGCCGTCGATGTCCCCGGCGCCTGGCGCTACAAATCGCCCTATCCGCGCCCGATCCCTCCTGGTCCCGCCCCGGTCGGCCGCGAGAGCCGGCCCAACACCGCCCAACCCGGCCTCGCCCTCGGCTTCCCGCAGAAGCCCGAGGACCTGCTCGTCGGCGCCGACGGCGAGCCGCTGCGCATCGATCGCGGATTCTCCTGGGAAGCCCCGCTCGCGCTGCACGGGCTGATGCATAACGTCATCGGCAACGCCGCCGCCGGGGATCCGTACCGGATCGACACGCTGTTCCTATACATGGCCAACATGGCCTGGAATTCGTCGATGAACCCGGATGAGGCGACCGCGGCGCTCACCGCCCGCGACCCCACGACCGGCGAATACCGCATTCCTCATATCATTTATGCGGATGCTTATGCTTCCGAAACGGTTGCCTATGCCGACCTCGTCCTGCCGGACACGACGTATCTCG
>JAJXSZ010000002.1 GCA_021784255.1 Pseudomonadota bacterium
GATAGAACGAAGGCAGCATCACCCCCGCGAGTGCCTCGCCGAGCTTGAACAGCGCCACATAGCCGAGCATCACCCAGGCGCCGCGGCGGGAGACGAACTCCCTGAGCGGCTCCACCACGCCCTCGCGCAGCCGGGCGGCAAATCCATGCTCGTGGTGCCGCGGCGCCATCGCGGGTTCCGGCGCGAACCAGGTGACCAGCATGCACCCGGCCATCAGCGCGGCCATCGTCAGCAGCGAGCCCCGCCAGCCCAGCACCCCCGCGAGCAGGATCGCGCCGCTGCCCGAGACCAGCATCGCCGCGCGATACCCCCACACATAGGCCGCCGTCGCGACCCCCAGCCGCGCCGCCGGAAAGGTCTCGATGCGCCAGGCGTCGATGGCGATGTCCTGGGTGGCCGAGAACAGCGCTACCAGCGCGCCCGCCGCGAACACCGGCACCATGTTTCCCGCCGGGTTGCCCAGCGCCAGCCAAAGGATCGCCGCCGCGACCAGCGGTTGCACGGTCAGCAGCCACGCCCGCCTGCGCCCGAACCCCGGCAGCGGCACCACCTGGTCGAGCAGCGGCGCCCAGAGGAATTTCAGCAGATAGGCGAGGCCGAGATTGGCGGTCAGCCCGACCAGTCCCAGCGCGACGTGCTCCTCGGAGAGCCACTGCCGCAGCGTGAAGCCCGACAGTGCGAGCGGCAGGCCGCTGGCAAAGCCGAGCAGCGCCATGAAGAACAGGTTGCGGGCCGCGCCCGGACCCGTCCCGGACCCGGTCTCGGGATCCACCACCTTTGCTGTTGCGTCCATTGCGGTCAGACTACGGGGCTCGCTGCGAATTCGCCTACACCTGGGGTGCGATGGCATGACCGATACCGGCGCCTGGCCGCGCTGGAACGCCTGCGCCGAGGCCGGCTGGTCCGCCGAGGCGCTGGCGGCTGCGCGTGCCTATGCCGCGACCATCCGCACCTCGGCCGCCATGCTCGTCGCCGGTGGCCGCGTGGTGGATGCCTGGGGCGAGACGGCGCGGCGCTGGAATGTCCACTCGATCCGCAAGAGCCTCCTCGGCGCCCTCATCGGCATCCACGAGGCGCAAGGACGCTTCGACCTCGAAACCAAAATCGGCGCCCTGGGCATCGACGACCGCCAGGGTCTCACGCCGCGCGAGAAGCTTGCGACGCTGCATGACCTCCTCACCGCCCGTTCCGGCGTCTACCACCCGAGCGGCTACGAGACCGACTGGATGGTCGCGATCAAGCCGGTGCGCGGCAGCGTCGGCCCCGGCACCACCTGGTGCTACAACAACTGGGATTTCAACGCGCTCGGCACGGCCTTCCGCCGGCTCTGCGCGCCCGACATCCACGCCGACTTCGCCGCCCGTATCGCGCTCCCGTGCGGCATGGAGGATTTCCGCCCGCAGACCGACGCCGCGCTAATCGACCTTCCGGCATCAGACCATCCCGCCTATCCGTTCCGCATGACCGCGCGCGACCTTGCCCGCTTTGGCGAGCTGTTCCTGCGCGGCGGTCGTTGCGATGGCCGCGAGATCGTTCCGGCAGCCTGGGTCGCGGCGAGCGTGCTGCCCTATTCCGAGGCCGGCGTGCGCGGCGCCTATGGCTATCTCTGGTGGGTCGCGCGCGCCGGCATTCTCTTTCCCAATGTCATCGTGCCGCCCGGCACCTATGCGGCCTGCGGCGCGGGCGGGCACTACGTCGTCGTCCTGCCGGCGCTGGACGCCGTCTTCGTCCACCGCGTCGATACCGATGCGCCGGCCGAGGAAGTCACGGCGGCGCAATTCGGCCGGCTGCTGCGCCTCGTCATCGAGGCAGCACCGCCCGCCCGCCGGGGCGCAGGCGCATGAACGCGCTGGACCCGGCGCTGGCGTTTCGCGCCATGGCGCACAACAACGCCTGGGCCAACCATCGCCTGCTGAGCGCCTGCGCGCGCCTGACCCAGGTCGAATTCGAGGCGACGCGCACCAGCTTCTTCCCGAGCCTGCGCGCCACCCTCAACCATATCCTTATCGTCGATCTCTTCTACATCGACGCGATGCAGGGCGGGCGCCTCGGTCCCAGGGCCTGGGAAGACCGCGAGCCATGCGCGACGGTGGCCGAGCTGCATCGTCGTCAGGCCGCGCTCGACCGCCGCCTCCTCGCGGTTACGCACGCCCTTGGCGGCGATGGTCTAGGCCGTATCGTCGAGGTCCATCGCGCCGACCGGATCCAGCGCGAGCGCATGGACCGTCTGCTGCTGCACCTGTTCCAGCACCAGATCCACCACCGCGGCCAGGCGCACGCGATGCTCGCCGGCACCAGTGTTCCGCCGCCGCAACTCGACGAATTCTTTTCCGTAGGCGAGGCCGGGCGGCGCGCTGCGGAGTTCGCCGAGCTCGGCTGGACCGAGGCCGCCATCTGGGGCGGACTATAGGGGGAAGACGATGCGCACGACCAAGGTGATCCACGTCGTGAGTTGCCACGCCGCCGGCGAAGTCGGCGACGTCATCGTCGGTGGCGTGTTGCCGCCGCCCGGCGCCACGATCGCCGAACAGGCGCGTTTCATCGCCGAGGACGAGACCCTGCGCCGCTTCGTGCTCAACGAGCCGCGCGGCGGCGTGTTCCGCCATGTCAACCTGCTGGTGCCGCCCAAGCATCCTTCCGCGCAACTGGGCTGGATCATCATGGAGCCCGAGGACACGCCGCCGATGTCCGGCTCCAACTCCATCTGCGTCGCGACGGTCGCGCTCGAGACCGGCATCATCGCGATGCAGGAGCCGGAGACTCGTTTCGTTCTCGAACCGCCCGCCGGCCCCGTCGAGATCGTCGCCACCTGCCGCGCCGGCAAGGCCGAGCGCATCAAGGTGCGCAACGTGCCGGCCTTCGCCACCCGGCTCGACGCTCCGCTCGAGCTCGCCGGGCACGGCACGCTCACCGTCGACATCGCCTATGGCGGCGACAGCTTCGTGATCGCCGATGCCCGTTCGCTTGGCTTCGCGATCGCGCCTGACGAGGCGCGCGACATCGCCGAGCTCGGCATGCGCATCACTGCGGCGGCCGAGGAGCAGCTCGGCTTCCGCCACCCCGTGACCGGCTGGAACCACATTTCCTTCTGCCAGATCGCCGCCCCTCTGGAACGCCGCGACGGCGTTCTCACCGGCGCCAATGCGGTCGCCATCCGCCCCGGCAAGATCGATCGTTCGCCCACCGGCACCGGTGTCTCGGCGCGCATGGCCGTGCTGCACGCCAAGGGGCAGATGGGGGTGGGCGAACGCTATCTCGCCCGCTCCATCATCGGCACCGAATTCGAGGGTCGTATCGAAACGACAACGGCCGTCGCCGACCGTCCTGCGATCATACCGAGCATCGCCGGCAGTGCCTGGATCACCGGCACCCACCAGCTGATGCTCGATCCGACCGATCCGTTCCCGGGCGGCTACCGGCTGTCGGATACCTGGCCGATGCCGCGCAGCACCTCGGCATCGGCGGCACCAGCGGCCGCGCCGGGCTAGAGCAATATCCGATCAGATAGGGTCATCTGGTCGGATTTCTTGCCCTGGAGAACGCAGAATCCAGAGCAACGCCGGCCGCGGTGGCGACCACGCGCAAAACCGCGCTCCCCTGCACGGGGATTTGCTTCCCCTTCCCAGCGTGCTAGAAAAAATGTGGTGTGTTTCGAACGGCCTGTTGGTCGCGCTCGAGACCTGTCCCGATCGCGACCAGCACCGCCGTTCGCGGCGCGGCATCGATGCCCGACGTTCAGGTTGTTGCATGGTCGATCATGGCCAACCTCCCGGCTTCGTGGGCGAGGCGGCGCTCGATGCCGCCCCGTGCCGACCGGGACGGCATGATGACGCATCCACCGCTCATGTCGCCAACACGGGCCATCACGAAGTCGCGCTGACACCCCAGCGTGCGTCCGCCGAGCGTGCGCCCGCCCAGCATGCACGCGCCCAGCATGCACGCGCCCAGCATGCACGCGCCCAGCATGCACCGACCGGGCGTGCACCCGCTCGCCCGTCACAAGGAACAGAACCATGAGCCTGCTCGTCATGCCGGGGCCGGATCAGATCGCCCGCCATTTCCGCCGCGCGCTGCTGGACTGCACGCGCGACGACGTTCCTTACCGGCACTGGAAACTTGTCGAAGCGCTGCCGGAGGCTCTGTGCTGGGGCATCATCAGCCTGCCCATCGCGCCGTTGGTCATCGACGACTGCAAGGGCGTGCGCGACGTCGACAACAATCTGCGGACCTTCATCACGCCGCAGCTGCAGGCGGATTTCCCCCTGCTCGCCGATTTCGCCGCCGCGCTGCAGCGACCGGAGGTGGGCGGGCTCGCCGGCGCGACCTGCGGTTTCCAGGCCGACGGCAGCTATCTGCGCATGGAGTATATCCAGGACATCGACGGCGCCTGGCTCCAGCCGCACCATGACGTGCCGCAGAAGCTCTGTTCGATGGTGATCTACCTGTGCACCGGCCCTGACGCCAAGGACTGGGGCACGGACATCTACGACAACGACAAGCGCTGGTTCGGCCGCGCCGCGGCCATCTTCAATTCCGCAGCCATCTTCATCCCCGGCGAGAACACCTGGCACGGTTTCGAGAAGCGCCGCATTCGCGGCATCCGCCGGTTGCTGGAAGTCAACTACGTCCACCCGTCGTGGCGTGATCGCAACCAGCTCTGCTTCCCCGACCAGCCGATCCGCCTCGGCTGACCGGGGCTAAACTGCCCGGAATTCGATGTCGTCCAGAGCAGGAAATCCGACCCGATGAGTTCATCGGGCAGGATAGGGCGCTACGCCGCCTCGCTCGCGCGTTCGGCGCGCTTCCTCGCGTGCGGGTCGAGGAAGCGCTTCCTCAGGCGGATCGCCCCCGGCGTCACCTCGACGAGCTCGTCGTCCTCGACATAGGCGATCGCCTGCTCCAGGCTCATCTTCCTCGGCGGCGTCAGCAGCATCGCGTCGTCCTTGCCGGCGGCGCGGATGTTGGTGAGCTTTTTCTCCTTGATCGGATTCACCTCGAGGTCGTTCTCGCGACTGTTCTCGCCCAGGATCATGCCCTGGTAGACCTTGTCGCCCGGGGAGACGAACAGCGTGCCCCGCTCCTGGATGTAGAACAGCGCGTAGTGCACCGCCTCGCCGACCTCGGTGCTGATCAGCGCGCCGCGGTTGCGGCCCTCGATCGGCCCCTTCCAGGGACCATAGCCCGCAAACAGCCGGTTCATGATGCCGGTGCCGCGCGTGTCGGTCAGGAACTCGCCATGGTAGCCGATCAGACCCCGGCTCGGGATCAGGAAGGTGAGCCGCTGCTTGCCGCCGCCTGATGGGCGCATGTCCTGCAGCTCGCCTTTCCGCCGGCTCATCTTCTCGACGACGATGCCGGAATACGCCTCGTCGACGTCCACCAGCACCTCTTCCATCGGCTCCTCGCGCTCGCCCGTCTCCGGGCTGCGGCGCGTCAGCACGCGCGGCCGGCCGATCGTCAGCTCGAACCCTTCGCGCCGCATCGTCTCGATCAGCACGCCAAGCTGCAGCTCGCCGCGTCCGGAGACCTCGAACGCCTCGGTCTCCGAGCTGTCGGCGACGCGGATCGCGACATTGCCTTCCGCCTCGCGCCACAGCCGCTCGCGGATCTGGCGCGAGGTCACTTTCTTGCCCTCGCGCCCGGCGAGTGGCCCGTCATTGATGCGGAAGGTCATCGCGAGCGTCGGCGGATCGACCGGAATCGCCGCCAGCGGCGCGCTCAACTCCAGCGACGCGATGGTGTCCGGCACCGTGGCATCCGCGAGGCCGGCGACGGCGATGATGTCCCCCGCCTCGGCCTCCTCCACCGGCACGCGCTCGAGGCCGCGGAACGCGAGCAGCTTCGACAACCGTCCGCTCTCCGCCACCGTCCCGTCCGGGCGCAGCACGCGCACCGGCATGTTGACCCGCGCGCGCCCCTGCTCGATCCGCCCGGTGAGCACGCGGCCGAGGAAATTGTCGTAGTCGAGGATGGTGCCGACCATGGCGAACGGCGCGTCGGCCTTGACCGCCGGCGCGGGGACGTGGCGCAGGATCAGCTCGAACAGCGGCGAAAGGTCGCGCCGCTCGTCGTCGAGGTCGACGACCGCCCAGCCCTGCCGGCCGGACGCATAGAGCATCGGGAAGTCGAGCTGCTCCTCGTTGGCGCCCAGCGCCGCGAAGAGGTCGAAGATCTCCTCGTGGACCTCGTGCGGCCTGGCGTCGGAGCGGTCGATCTTGTTGACCACGACGATCGGCCGCAGCCCGCGCGCCAGCGCCTTGCCGACGACGAATTTGGTCTGCGGCAGCACGCCTTCGGCCGCGTCCACCAGCACGATTGCGCCATCGACCATCGAGAGGATGCGCTCCACCTCGCCACCGAAATCGGCGTGGCCGGGCGTGTCGACGATGTTGATCCGCGTCTCGGTTCCGTCCGCCGCGGTCCACGCGACCGAGGTGCACTTGGCCAGGATGGTGATGCCGCGCTCGCGCTCGAGGTCGCTGCGGTCGAGCGCGCGCTCGGCGACGTGCTGGTGCGCGCGGAACGCGCCGGCCTGCGCCAGCACCTTGTCCACGAGCGTGGTCTTGCCGTGGTCGACATGGGCGATGATGGCGACGTTTCGCAGCGACATGGAAGCTTGTCCGGGGTTTTGTGCAGCGCCGCATAGCCGAAACCGCGCACCTTTGCACGCGCGGCTGGCATGCAAAAGCCCGGGGCGCGTCCCGCCGCTCGCCGTCGGCGTGACGGCCGGCCCCGAATGGCGGGCCGTTGCCTGGAGCAACGTGTCTCCGGTCTGCCCGGGCCGGACCGGGTCAGACAGATCGCAGGTTGCTCTAGGCCGAGAATTCGCCGAACGCTTCCAGCGCCTTCGCCGCATACATCAGCGCCGGCCCGCCGCCCATGTAGACCACGACCGCGAGCATCTCCTCGATCTCGGCCTTGGTTGCCCCGAGCTTGACCAGCGAGCGGGCGTGGAACCCGATGCACGGGTCGCAGCGCACCGCGACGCTGACCGCCAGCGCGACGAGCTCCTTGGTCTTGGCGTCCAGCGTGCCGGCCTGCAGCGCGGCATTCGCCATTGCGCCGAACCCTTTCATCACCTCCGGCTGGTCCGCCCGCAGGACGGCGGTCTGCTTCGAGATCGCTGCGGTCAGTGCCTTGTAGCCGCTGTCGCTCATCATCAGCTCCTGTCGTGGTCGGTTTGCCGGGCGGGCCCGCCGCCCTTGATCCGGTTCCGGCTAGGCCAGTGCTTCGAGCACCACCGCCGGCGGACGCGCGCCGACGCGCGCGATCGTCGCCGCCGCGGCCGATGCGCCGAGCGAGCCGCAGGCCGCGAGCGGCTTGCCGGCGGTCCACGCGGCGAGGAATCCCGCGGCATAGGCGTCGCCCGCTCCGGTGGTGTCCACGACCGCCGTCGGCGCCGCGGTGATCCGGATCACCTCGTCGCCGGACACGATCAGGCTGCCGCGCTCACTCATCGTCAGCACCGCGAGCTTTGTTTCGCCACGCACCAGCGCCACCGCGTCTTCCGCGCGCTCGACCCCGTAGAGACTGCCGATCTCCGCTTCGTTGGCGAACAGGATGTCGACGCCGGTGCGCACCAGCTCGCGGAACGCCTCGCGGTGCCGCCCGACGCAGAACGGGTCGGACAGCGACAGCGCCACGCTGCGCTCCGCCTGCTGCGCGACCATGGCGGCGCGGCGGAAGGCGGCCTGCGCGGCCGGCGGGTCGAACAGGTAGCCCTCGAGATAGGTGACGCGGGAGGCGGCCACGATCGCCGCATCGACCTGCGCCTCGCCGAACGCAACGCAGGCGCCGAGATAGGTGTTCATCGTCCGCTGCGCGTCGGGCGTGACCGCGATCAGGCAGCGCGCCGTCGGTGCGCCGCCGCCCGATGGGCCGACCGGCAGGGCGGGGGTCGGGAAATGCACGCCGGAGGCGGTGATGTCGTGGCGGAAAACCTGCCCCAACTGGTCCTGCGCCACGCAGCCGAAATAGGCCACTTTCGCCCCCAGCGCCGCGGCCACCGCGCAGGTATTGGCGGCCGAGCCGCCGCTGCTCTCCTGCCCGGCCGGCATGCCCGCGTAGATGCGCTCCGCCGCCGCGGCGTCGATCAGCGTCATCGTGCCCTTGGTCATGCCATGCTCGGCGAGGAAGTCCTCCTCCACCTGTGCCACCACGTCGACCATCGCGTTGCCGATGCCCAGGATGTCGAACCGCGCGTCCATCGCTTGCTCCATCGTTCAATCGTCGGCCGCGGTTAACATCCGCCACCGCTTCGCGGTAGGGGGAGGCATGTTCGAAGCCGCGCTGCGGGCCCTGGCGCAGATGCAGGACCGCACTTTCCGCACCGTCCTGCTCGCCAGCATCCTCTGGACGCTCCTGGCCTTCGCCCTCCTCGCGGCCGCATCGTTCGCCCTCCTCGGCGCGTTCCTCGGTCCGCATGTCGCCGGCTGGATCGGCGCGATCCTCGCCGCCGCGACCACGGCCGTGGCCCTCTGGCTGCTCTTTGTCCCCCTCGCCGCGGGAATCGCCACCTTCTACACCGACCGCATCGCCGGCGCCGTCGAGGCGCGCTGGTACCCGGCGCTGCCGCCGGTAAGCCCGGCGAACCTGGCCTCCCAGGTCTGGGACGGGGTCGCCGTCTTCCTGCGTCTCGCCGCCGCCCAGCTCCTGGTTCTCGTCGCGCTGCAGACCGGCACGGTGCTGTTCGTGCCCGGCCTCGCCGCGATCGCGTGGCTGGCACTCGCCGGCTGGGCCTATGCGCGTGGCATCTTCGTCACACTCGCGATGCGGCGGCTATCGCGCCCCCAGGCGCTGGCGGCCTGGAACGCGCGCCGGCTGCCGGCCATCGGTGTCGGCGTCCTGGTCTCCCTGCTTGCCTTCATCCCGCTGCTGAATCTGGCCGCTCCGATCCTTGGCGTCGCAGCCCTGGTGCATGTGCTGCAATCCAGCCCCAGGATGTCGATGCCGCCTCGGGCATGGCGTGACTCCCCGCCGCCCCGCGTGCTACCCCGCTCGCCCGATTGACCGAGAGGAGGGTCCCATTGTTCACCAAGCGCCGCCGCCCTGAGGACGCACAGGAGCCCGAGGCCGAGACACCGGCCGCGCCCCCCCGCCCGGCTGACCCCTCGCTCGCCGTGCCCCCGTTTCGTCCCGCGCCCCCCAAGGAGGCCCCGACCATGAGCCGTCCGCTGAACCCGAACCCGCCGCTGTCGCCGTCCACGCCCCTGTCGGCGATGTCGGCCGCGCCGGCGTCCCGCCCCGCGCCGCGCGGCGCGGCGGAGCGGCGCACCCTCGTCGTCGGCCGCGGCATCTCGGTCCAGGGAACGGTGCAGGACGCTGAGCGTCTCGTCGTCGAGGGGACGGTCGAGGCCAGCATGATCCACGCCACCGAGCTCGTGATCGCCCTCGGGGGCATGTTCCGTGGCGAAGTCGAGGTCGAGGACTCGGAAATCTCCGGCACGCTGGACGGCACGCTGACCGCCCGCGGGAACCTGGTCGTGCGCGCCAGCGGCAAGGTGCTCGGCACCGCCCGCTGCCGCCGCCTGCAGGTGGAGGATGGCGGCCAGATCACCGGCCGCATCGAGATGATCACCGAGCCCGCCCGCGGCGGGGAGACGGCCCGCAGCGAGGACGCGGCCTAGAGCAATATCCGACCGGATCGAACGATCTGGCCGGATTTCCTGCTCGCGCCATAGCCCGCCGCCGCGTTGATGCCGGAGTCCGGAGCCCGAAGGCCCCGGACTCTTTCTCTATTCCCGGACTCTTTCTCTATTCCCGGACTCGTTCGCTCTTCAGGGTGAAACCGGCGCCGTCTGGATCTTCAATGGCCCCGACGGCACGGCTGGCAGCGGCGCTTGCGGCGCTCCCATCGGCGTCAGGGTCGGCGCGAGCGTCTTCTTGATCACCGTCTGGCCCGCCGGCACGGCGGCGTCCGGCACCGGCGCCGTGGTGACGGCGGGCGGCAGCGTTCCTGCCGGCGGCGCCAGCGGCGTCGGCGCGCCGCCCTGGCCCGGCGCGGCCGGCGTGGCGGGGAAGTTCGGCGGCGGGCTGCCGGGTTTGCCGAGGCTCTCGGTCTGCACCGAGGGCGCCGGTGGCGCCAGCGGCTTTGCCGCGAGCAGGTATTTCCCGAGATGCTTGCGCAGCTGGTACTCGAACTCGACGTTCATGTCGTTCATCGTCGTCTTCACCAGCTCGTAGAGGTCGGCCTTCTGCGCCTGCGGACTGTCGGAGACGAAGGTCCGGCTGTCCTTCACCGCGGCCTTGATCTCGCCGAGCTTCTTGCCGTTGGCGTCGAGCAGCGCGAGGTGCACCGCGAAATGCGCGTCATAGTGGTCGTGCACCTGGATGATCGAGGCATCGTCGATGCCGAAATCCGCCATCCCTGAGGTGCCGTCCAGCTCCAGCCGGTCCTCGGCCATCTGCCGCAGCGCCGTCACCGGCTGCTCGGGGGCGAGGTATTCGACATGGGTGGCCTCGCCCGACGGCACCCAGGAATCGTCGATCGCAAGCTTCGCCACGTCGAGCCGCAGCTTCATCAGGTAGGCGTAGCGCAGCGGCGGGTAGGGCACGGGTGCCGGCGCACTCCCCGCGCACCCCGCGAGCAACAGCAGCAACGACGTCACGACAGCAAACCTAACGCGCATCATCTTTTTTCCGACTCTTCCCTGCCGCGGACCTCGTCACGCGGAAACCGAAACGAATAATTGCAGAACTCGCAGGTCATGACGATCTCCCCGTCCACCGTCATGTGGTCGAGGTCGTCGGTGCCGAACCCGGCGAGGATCGTGGTCAGTCGCTGGCGCGAGCAGCGGCAGCCATAGGCGAGAGCGCGCGCGCGGTCCGCGGCCACGCCCTCCCCGCCGAACAGCCGCCACAACAGCGTCTCCGCCGCGAGCGTGTCGTCGAGCAGTTCCGCCTCGGTCAGCGTGTCGGCCAGCGCCGTCGCGGTCTGCCAGGCGTCGTCGTCGCTGGCGGCGATGCGCTCCAGGATGAGCGCCGCCGCTCGCCAGCCCTGCGCCGTCCGCGCCGCGCCGAGGCGGATCCAGGCGCCGATCTGCTCGCTCGCGCGGAAATAGCCGAGCGCCATCGCCTCCAGCGTCTCGCCGCCGATCGCGACGATCCCCTGGTGGCGGTCCACATCCGGTCCCTGATCCACGGTGAAGGCGAGATAGCCCTCGCCGAGCAGCTGCGCGTCGGTGGTGTCATCGCGGATCAGGCCGGTCTCGAGCGCCGCCGCCCGGACCTGCGCATAGCCGCGCAGCGCCCCCGCCTCGGTGCAGTCCGCGAGCAGCAGCGATACCGGCCCGTCGCCCTTCGCCTGCAACGAGAACGAGCCGCGGAATTTCAGCGCCCCGGCCAGGCCCGCGGTCAGCGCCAGCGCCTTGCCTTGCAGGCGCATGACGCTCTCGGGGTTGTCGTGGCGCGCGAGCAACGCCTCGGCGAGTGCGCCGAGGCGCACCAGCCGCCCGCGCACCGGCCGTCCGGGCAGGTGGAACGGCAGGATGCCGCGTGGCACCACGATATCCGGCACGTCGGGCCGGTCGGCATCGAGAAAGGCGGGCGTGTCGGCCATGCGCCCGCAGAATAGGCGTTGCGCCGCCCGCCCGCTACCGTCACCGATCATGAAACGTCCTGCCGAATGACAGATCAGGCCACGCTGCGCCCCTTGCGGGCGGAGGCATGCCGTACGGCCCTCGGTGCCGGGCTCGGCCCGCTTCCGCGGACATGGTGCCCGGTCCTTGCGGCCATGGTGGTTTTTGCGGCCATGATGAGGGAGCCGGCATGAAGCGCGGGCATCGCGGCACGCTCTGCGCCATCGTGCTGGCGCGCATGGCCTTCGGCCTGCAGGTGCAGACCGTGGCCACGCTCGGTCCGGCGCTGCGCCATGCGTTCGTGCTGGACTTCGCGGGCTTCGGCACGCTGGTCGGGCTCTACATGCTGCCGGGCGTGGCGCTGGCGATCCCGGTGGCCTTTGCCGGCAGGCGCATCGGCGAGCGCAATGCCCTGGCGTTCGGCATGGCCCTGATGGCCCTGGGCAGCGCGCTGAGCGCCGCCGCCCCCGGCGTGCTGCCGTTCGGCGCCGGGCGCCTGCTCTGCGGCAGCGGCGCCGTTGCCATCCTCGTCTTCCAGGGCAAGGTCCTGTCGGAGCGCTACAGCGGCCGCGCCTTTTCGCTCGCGACCTCCTTGCAGACCGGAGCGTTCCCGATCGGGGTGGGCCTCGCGCCACTGGTCCTCGGCCCGCTCGCCGGCGCGCTCGGCTGGCGCGCCGCCTTCATCGCCGGCGCGATCCTCGCCGCCATCCCCGTCGCCCTGCTGCTGGCAACCTGGCGGGAGATCGCGGCGGTTCCTGCGTCGGGCACGCGCCTGCTCGCCTGGCCCAGCCGGCGCGAGGTACGTCTCGTCATCCTCGTAGGCCTGGTCTGGGTCTTCTACAACGCCGGGTTTGCGAACTACCTCGCCTTCATGCCGGCGCTGATGGCGGCGCGCCACCTCGCCGGCGCCGCCGCCGCCTCGGTCGTGCCCTTTGACACCTGGCCCAATCTCCCGTTCGTCCTCGCCGGCGCCGCCGTTGCGCACCGTTTCGGCCATACGCCGGTGTTTCTGGCCGGGACACTCTGCACGTTCGCCGCCATCGTCTGGGCGCTCGCCGGGGGCCCGCTGCCGGCGACGGCGCTGCTCTTCGGCACCCTGGGTGCCATCCATGGCGGCATCGTCGTCGCCACCGGCACGCTGGCGACCCGGCCGGAAAACCGCGGCGTCGGCATGGCGATCTTCTACACCGTCTATTACGCGGGCGGTTTCGTCTTCCCGACGCTCTGCGGCCACGCCGCGGACCTCGCCGGCGGCCCGCAAGGTGCCTTCGTTGCCGCCGCGGCGCTTTCCGTCCTCGCCATCCCCGCCTGGCTGCTGATCCGCTGAACGCTCACCGCGCCCAGGTGCCACGCGCGCCGAGGCCGGCGCCGGGCGCGGGCGGGTCAGGAGGCGCGACGATCTCCCGCCAGGCGGGCGTCCCGGCGGCGGTGCCGCTTCCGGTCAGCTGCGCAGGGCGCTCAGTGCCCAGGCGAGCACGCCCTTCTGCGCGTGCAGGCGGTTCTCCGCCTCGTCGAACACCACCGACTGGGGCCCGTCGATCACCTCGGCGGTCACCTCCTCGCCGCGATGCGCCGGCAGGCAGTGCATGAAGATCGCGTCCTTCGCGGCCTTTGCCATCAGCGCCCCGGTCACGCGGTAGGGGGCGAGCAGGTTGTGCCGGCTCTCCGCCGGGTCGTCGGACATGGAGACCCAGGTGTCCGTGACCACGCAGCGCGCGCCGGCCACCGCCTGCTCCGGGTTCGCGGTCCACTCCACCGTGGCCCCCTGCGCCCTGGCCCATTCCATCACCGCGGCCGGCGGCGCCAGTTCCCTCGGTGTCGCAAGCCGCAGCGTGAAGCCGAACCGTGCCGCCGCCTCGATCCAGCTCCGGGCGACGTTGTTGCCGTCACCGCACCAGGCGACCACCTGACCCGCGATCGGCCCCCGGTGTTCCTCGAACGTCATCACATCGGCCATGAGCTGGCACGGATGCGAGGCCGCGGTCAGTCCGTTGATCACCGGCACGCTGGCGTAGGCGGCCATCTCCTGCAGCTTTTCCGGCGCATCGGTGCGCAGCATGATCGCGTCCACGTAGCGCGAGAGCACCCGCGCCGTATCCGCCGCCGTCTCGCCGCGCCCGAGCTGCATTTCCCTGCTCGACAGCACGATCGCCTCGCCGCCGAGCTGGCGCATCGCCACCTCGAAGGAGACCCGCGTGCGCGTCGAGGGCTTCTCGAAGATCAGCGCCAGCGTCTTGCCTGCGAGCGGACGCGACGAGACGCCGCGCGCGCGCTTGAATCCGCTCGCGGCCTCCAGCATCTGGCGCAGCGTCGCCGTGTCGAAGTCCCGCAGGTCGAGGAAGTGGCGCGGCCGCGCCACCTGGCCGTCCTCGGTCACGGTCCGGCGTGCGGCGCCGCTCACTGCGCGGCGACCTTGGCGGCGCTCGGCCGGCAGCGGCGTGCGGCGCGGCGGATGATCTCCAGCCCCTGCGTGATGTCCTCGTCGGTGATCACCAGCGGCGGCACCAGGCGCAGCACGTTCTCGCCCGCCGTGACCGCCAGCATCCCCTCGGCCATCAGCGCGTTGTTCACGTCGCCGGCCGGGACGGCGCATTTGAGCCCGAGCATCAGCCCCGCCCCGCGCACCTCCTCGAACACATCGGGGAACTCGCGCACCACCGCGGCAAGCTCGTCCCACAGGCGCTGGCCCTTGCGCGCGACGCTGTCGAGGAAGCCCGGCGCCAGCATCACGTCCAGCACCGCATTGCCAGCGGTGCATGCCAGCGGGTTGCCGCCAAACGTCGTGCCGTGGGTGCCCGGCAGCATGTGCCTGGCAACCGCCTCGGTCGCCAGCACCGCGCCGAGCGGGAAGCCGCCGCCGATGCCCTTGGCGACGCTCATCACGTCCGGCGTGATGCCGGCCCATTGATGGGCGAACAGCTTGCCGGTGCGGCCCATGCCGCACTGGATCTCGTCGAGCCCCAGCAGCAGCCCGTACTCGTCGCAGGCGGCGCGCAGGCCCTGGAGGAACTGCAGCTGGGCTGGCCGGATCCCGCCTTCGCCCTGGATCGGCTCGACGATGATCCCCGCGGTTTCCCCGGTGATCGCGGCGCGCACGGCATTGAGGTTGTTGAACGGGACATGGTCGAACCCGGCGCATTCGGGACCGTATCCGCTGAGGTATTTCGCGTTGCCGGTGGCTGCGAGCATGGCGAGCGTGCGGCCATGGAAGGCGCCTTCGAAGCAGATGAAGCGGTAGCGCTCGCCACGCCCGGTCTCGGACATGGTCTTGCGCATCATCTTCACCATGCCCTCGTTCGCTTCGGCGCCCGAGTTGCAGAAGAAGACGCTGTCCGCGAAGGTCGCCTCCACCAGGCGCCGGGCCAGTTCCTCGGCCTGCGGCACGCGATAGAGGTTGGAGACGTGCATCACGCGCGCCGCCTGCTCCGCGATCGCGCGGGTCAGCCCCGGATGGCCGTGGCCGAGCGAGGAGGTGGCGATCCCCGCCCCGAAGTCGAGGAATCGTCGTCCGTCCGCCGTCCACAGCCAGGCGCCTTCGCCCCGCTCGAAGGCGAGGTCGGCGCGGTTGTAGTTCGGCATCAAGGCGGCGATCATCGTGCGGGTTCCCGTTTCCTTGCCTGCGGCCCTCCGCGATGGCGGGCCAAAAAACCAGCATGCGGGTGAAATCCCGGCTCCGTCAAACTTTTCCCAGGAAACGCGGTGCAATTCCGGTCTGCGCCCACGGTGCGGCTCGCCCCGCGCGCAAGGCTGGCGGAGCCCGCCCGCCGGCCCGGCCGCTGCGTTGGCGCGGCCCCCTGCCGGGCCGGCGACGCCCGGGCGCCGGCACGCCCTTCGCGCGGCGCGCAACCCGTGCCAGCATCGCGCCGATGCCCGATCGAACGGCGCTACAACCGGCGCCCAGCGCCGCATCCCTGCGCGAAGCGGCACTGGCCCACCTCGCGCGCTTCGCCGCGACCGAGGCGAGCCTCGCGCGCGTGCTCGCCCGCCGTGTGGACCGTTGGGAACGCGCCGGCGGCGACCCGCAGGCCGCCCGTGCCGCGCGCGCGGCCATCGCCGGCATCGTGCGCGACCTGGCCGCCATCGGCGCGGTGAACGACGCGGCGTTCGCCGCCTCCCGCGCCCGCCGCCTGGCCCGCGCCGGTGCCTCGCGGCGCGCCGTCGCCGCGCATCTCGCGGCCCGCGGTGTCAGCGCCGACATCGCCGGTGCCGCCGACCCCGACAGCGAGGAGCGCGACTACGCTGCGGGCCTCGCCTATGCCCGCCGCCGCCACCTCGGTCCGTTCGGCCGCGGCGCCGATGGTGGGGCCGACGACCGGCTGAAACAGATGGGCAAACTTGCCCGTGCCGGCTTTTCGCGCGCCGTCGCCGAGCGCGTGCTCGCGACCGATCCCGAGACCGCCGAAACCCTCCTCCTCGCTGCACGCCACGCGTGAGCCAGCCGGTCACGTTCACCTGGGCGGGGTTTCGCGAGGGTGTACGCCTCTCCGTGCCGCTGCTCATCGGCACCGCGCCGTTCGGCATCGTCTGTGGCATCGTCGCCCAGGGCGCGGGCCTGTCCTATCTCGAGACCTTCCTGATGAGCGGGCTCGTCTATGCCGGCTCGGCGCAGCTCGTGGCGCTCGCCACCTGGACGCACCCGGCCTCGGCCCTGGCAGCCGGGTTCGCGGCATTCGTGGTCAATCTGCGCCTGGCGCTGATGGGCCCGGTGCTCGCTCCCTGGTTCGACCGGCTGCGCGGCTGGCGCCTCTGGACCAGTCTGTTCGTGATGGTGGACCAGAACTGGGCGCTGGCGGTGCGGGCGATGAACGCGGGCGAACGCGACGCGGCGCAGCTCCTTGGTACCGGCGTGCCGATGCTGCTCACCTGGGTCGCGACCTCGATGCTCGGCCGGGTGCTCGGCGCGGGGCTGCGCCCGGCGCCCGACCACCCGATCTTCTTCGCCGCACTGGCGGTGTTCATCTGCATGCTGGTCACGCTCTGGCGTGGCCGGCGCGATGTGCTGCCCTGGGGCGTTGCCGGCGCGGTGGCGCTGCTGACGGCGCGGCTGTTGCCTCATACGAGCTGGTATATCGTGGCCGGCGCCATCGCCGGCAGCCTCGCCGGTGCGATCCGCGACCGGGTGCGGGCATGAGCCTCTCGCTTGCCACGCTGGGCGCGATCCTCGCGATGATGGCGGCGACCTATGCCTGCCGCGCCGGCGGCTACCTGCTCTTCACCCGCATCCGCCCGACGCCGTTCCTGCGGTCCGTGCTCGCCTACATCCCGGGCGGGATCTTCATGAGCTATGTGACTCCGGCGCTGGTGCATGGCGGGCTGCCGTCCTGGATCGGCGCCGCCACCACCATCGCCGCCATGGCGATCACACGCAGCCTCGTCGCCGGCATTTTCCTCGGAACCGCCGCAACCTGGGCGGTCTGGCTGCTGCGGTGAGGCGTCGCGCGGCGGGCTCCATGCTGGCCGGGCCGATTCTGGTCGGACTCTGCGCGACGCTCCTCGGCGTGGGCCTGCAGCGCTTCGCCTATTCGCCGCTGCTGCCGGTGATGGTCACGGCGCGTTGGCTCTCGCCGGGAGCGGCCGGCACGCTCGGCGGCGCCAATTTCGCCGGCTACCTGGTGGGCGCGCTCGCCGCCGGCTGGACCGGGCGACTGTTCGGCGTGCGGCGCGCGCTGCGCGGCGCGATGGCCGTGGCCGCCCTGTGTTTTCTGCTGTGTGCCCACGACGGCGGCCTGCTCTGGCTGCTGCCCTGGCGCACGCTCGCGGGCATCGCCGGCGGCACGCTGATGGTGCTGGCGGGGCCTGCGGTGCAGGTCTCGGTGCCGGCGTCCCTGCGTCCGCGCGCCGGCGGCGTGATGTTCGCGGGCGTGGGCGGCGGCATCGTCATCGGCGCTGCCATCGTGCCGCTGCTGCTGCCCTGCGGCGTCGCGGCGACCTGGCTGGTGCTGGCCGCGACCGCGGCCGCGCTGACCCTGCTGGCCTGGCGGCACGTGCCGGACGTCGCCGCCCCGCCCGACCCCGGCCTGCCGCGCCTGTCGCCGGCTGCCTGGCGGCTGATCCTGTCCTATGCCGTCTCCGCGGCCGCGATCACGCCGCATATGCTGTTCTGGCCGGACTACCTCGCGCGCGGGCTCGGCTATGGTGCCGCCATCGGCGCGTTCGGCTGGTTCGGGTTCGGGCTCGCGGCGATGGTCGGGCCCGCGCTGTTCTCCGGCCTCGCCATCCGTTTCGGAATCATCACGGCCTACCGTGCCAGCGTCGCCATCCAGGGGCTCGCCGCCTTGTTGCCGGTGCTGCTCCATGGCGTGCCGGTGCTGGTGCTGTCCACGCTGCTCGCGGGCAGCAGCGCGGTCGGGGCCACCACACTGGTGATCCCCGCCGGGCGCGAGCTTGCCGGCGAGCGCGCGCCCGCGATCTGGCGCCTGGGCACGGCCGCATGGGGTGCCGCGCAGACCCTGACAGGCTTCGCGCTGGCCGCGCTGCTCGCCGCCACCGGTTCACACCTGCCGCTCTTCGCCCTCGGTGCTGGCGCCGGCCTGCTCGCCGCTTTGCTGGTGCCCAAAAATAGGGGCGGCGCCGGGTGGATGGATGGCGCCGCCCCCGAGGTGCCGCGGCCAGCGACCCCGGGGGGCGGGGCGCCGCGGATTGGGAGGGAATCCTGAAGGCGCTCAGCGCCCTCGCCCTTCGTCTAGCCGGGTGGCGTGATCGAAGCGTGAATGCGCTGAAAACGTTGCGCCGTGCGAACCGTTGCGGCTGCGCATGCGGTGCATGGGCGGGCTGCGGACAGCGCGCGCCGAGGCCGCGCCGAGGGCATTTTCGCCTGACCGGGGCCGCGGCGAAGCAACCGGTGGCGCCATGACGGTTTTTCTGGAGCGTTACGGCGTGGTTCTGATATGAAACATCAGCCATGGTCCGCAGGCTATTATTGAAGTTCGCCTTGCTGGTGCTGCCGGCGCTCCTGACCGCTTGCGCCTTCGGCCCATCGAGAGCGCCGCTGCGGCTTGGCGAAAGCTACCATCCCGGCCTGCAATGCGCGCCCTTTGCCAACCAGCTTTCCGGGATCGCGCTGTATGGCGACGCCGGGACCTGGTGGGGCCAGGCCGTGGGACGCTACCGGCGTGGCCACCGCCCGGAAATCGGCGCCGTGCTGGTGATGGGCCGCCAGCCGCAACTGCCGGACGGGCACGTCGCGGTCGTCTCGCGCCTCATTGATGCCCGCCGCCTCGACGTGATGCAGGCGAACTGGGAGCCGGGCGTCGTGGACCGCGACCAGCTCGTCGTCGATGTTTCGCCAGGCAATGACTGGACGCAGGTGCGGGTGTGGTGGCCTCCCGCGCGCAGCATGGGCATCACCACCTACCAGGCCTACGGGTTCATCCTGCCGCCGACGGCGGCGACCCATGCCGAGTTGGCCCGCGCGGTGGAGATCGCCGCGCGGCTGGGGATGATCACGCTGGGCCGGCCGCCGCCGCGCGCCCGCCTGCTCGCCGGCGGCTGAATTCCCGGCCGCGCCGTCGCCGCGGAACCCCGATCGTCGCGCTTGCGAAACATGGCTTGCATCGCGCGCGGGGCCGGTCCATGTGACGCGACCAAGGGGATGCCTCCCCTGCTAGGAGGGTACGATGGGTTCGTTCAGCATCTGGCACTGGATGGTCGTGCTGCTGGTGGTGCTGCTGCTGTTCGGCGGCGGCAAGGTGAGCCACCTGATGGGCGACTTCGCCAAGGGCATCAAGGCGTTCAAGAAGAACATGGCCGAGGATGACGACGCCTCGATGGAGGCTTCGGCAGCGAAGCCGGCAGGGTCGATCACCAACGCCGCGGCGCCCCAGGCGGGCGCTCAGAGCGGCGCGCAGACCACCACGCCGGCAAACCAGGGCTAGGGTCCGGGAGCGGGGCCGGCCGATCGGACGCGCGATCGCCCGCCGGGCAGCGGAGCCGACGTCGGCGACCCCGCACGCCTGTCCTGCCAGGAGGTGACGCATGGATGCCTTCAGCATCTGGCATTGGCTGGTGGTGCTGCTGGTCGTGTTGCTGCTGTTCGGCGGTGGCAAGGTCAGCGGCCTGATGGGTGACCTCGCCAAGGGCATCAAGGCATTCAAAAAGAACATGGCGGGGGACGACGACGCCTCGATCGCAGCCTCGGCGCCCGCACCTGGCGGGTCCGGCGGCAGCAATGCCGGCGGGCAGCCCGGCGCCCCAGCGGCCGGAACGCAGGCGGCCGGAACGCAGGCGGCCGGAACACAGGCGGCCGGAACACAGGCGGCCGGAACACAGGCGGCCGGAACACAGGCGGCCGGCACTGAGACGGTGACCTCGGTCCGCCACGGCTGAGCGGTGGCGACCGGCCGTCGCGGCCGGGATCCGCAACGCCGCCGCTGCCGGGCGGACGGCCGCGCGTTGGCAGGCGGCCGGTTGTATGAAGCCGACCGGTGCGCCGCCTCAGTGCAGCGTGGCCTGGTTGCCAGCCCGCTCCCGGCCTGAGCGGGAAGCGACGGCGCCCGCGCGCCTTCCCGGTGCCTTAACCTGCAGGAGCCAGCATGAAGCATTCGCTCGCCGCCACTCCCGAGACCGTCCGCTGGGGCAGCTTCGACGCTACCTACCGACCGGTCCTCACGGTGGCCTCCGGCGATACCGTGACCGTGGAATGCGTGTCCGGCTCGCCGGAGGTGATGCCGCCGCCCGGCTCCGGCATGGCGGTCCCGCCGGCGCTGGCGGCGATCCATGCCGCCGACCTGGTGCGCATCGGCGGGCATATCGTCACCGGACCGATCGCGGTCGACGGCGCGCAGCCGGGCGACGCGCTGGAGATCCGCATCGAGGCGATCGAGCTCGGCGCCGACTGGGGCTATTGCGGATTCCGGCCGCTTGCCGGCACGCTGCCCGAGGATTTTCCCCAGCGTTTCATGAGCCACATCCCGGTGGACCGCGCGCGGCGCACCTGCCGGCTGCCCTTTGGTGTGGAGCTGGAACTGGCGCCGTTCTTCGGTGTCATGGGGGTTGCCCCGCCGCCTGCCTGGGGCACCATCTCGACGATCCAGCCGCGCGCCCATGGCGGCAATCTCGACAACAAGGAACTGGTCGCCGGCACCACGCTGTTTCTGCCGGTCCATGCGCCGGGCGCGCTGTTCTCGGTGGGCGATGGGCATGGCGTGCAGGGCGATGGCGAGGTGTGCATCAACGCGCTCGAGATGTGCCTCACCGGCACCTTCACCTTCGTCCTGCACAAGCAGCAGGGCGCGGCCGCGGTGCTCGCCTATCCACGGGCCGAGACGACGACGCACTGGATCACCATGGGCATGAACGAGGATCTGGACCTCGCCATGAAGCAGGCGCTGCGCGAGATGATTTCGCTGATCGTCGCACGCTCCAATCTTTCGCGTGAACAGGCCTATCAATTCTGTTCGCTGGCCGTGGACTTCCACGTCACGCAGACGGTGAACGGCGAAAAGGGCGTGCACGGCATGCTCAGGAAGGGCCTGCTTTTCTAGAGCCATATCCGACCCGATCGGCTCATCGGACCGGATTTCCCGCTTCGAGCAACCTGGAACCCACGGCGACCGCTCGGCGATCAGCGGCGGCCGAAGCGGTGCGTCGCGATTGGTGCCTGCTCCCGGCTCGGAGTTTGCGCTGGCGCACTGGTTCGCGCGGGAGGCGATGGCGGCGGTCCTGGCCAGGGACCGAGCCGGTGACTCAATCTTTTGATTTTCGGGAAAAGCTCCATCCTTATCTCATTAGATGCGACAATCCCCAAGGGGTTGGGGTTCCTTTGCTGGTTTTCCACAAGTTTTTGCGCCGCGAGTCGCGAACTTCATTGATTTTGCCAGCCAGTTCGCTACCGTATCTAGGGGCTTGGTTGTGGGGAGACCACGAGATGGAGTGGAACACGGAGACGATCGAGCGGCTGCGCGGCCTCTGGGCCGAGGGCTACTCGACGGCGGAGATCGGCCGCCGCATGGGCATCTCGAAGAATGCCGTGGTGGGCAAGGCGCATCGGCTCAGTCTGCCGTCGCGACCATCGCCGATCCGTCGCGAGCCGGGCGGACGTGGGTCGCGCCCGCCGCAGCCCCGCCGCGTGACCGGCCCGACACTGCCGCCGCTAGCGACTGCGACCGTACCCGCCGCGGCGGAGGCCAGCGCGCCGACGCCCGTCGAGGCGGTGCTGCGCGAGCCGGTGCTGCGCGAGCCGGTGGTGCGCACCACGCCACGGCCGGCCTGGCGCTCGACGCGTCCGCTCACCTGCTCCTGGCCGATGGGCGAGCCGGGAACCGCAAGTTTTCACTTTTGCGATGACGATGCGGTGCCGGGAAAGCCATACTGCGAACGCCATGCCGCGATTGCCTACGTGAAGGTGCGCGACCGGCGCGACGAAGCGGCCGCCTGAGGCGCGTTACCGCTCCGTTGCGGTTGCATCGCAAGACCATTATGGTTCGTTGCGCGATGCTGTTGCGTCCGCACCGAAGATGGGCGGCGGCATCGTGAGGCGGGACGCGCATCTGCCGAGCCGGCGGAATGCGCGGCGGAGTTCACGAGGGCAGCCTGGGGCGTCGGATCTGGCCTTGTGGCCGGTTCGACGGGAGCGACTGAACTCCAGGGGCCTGCAGGCAAGGAGAGGCGGAACGTCAATGCCCAACGGCGTCGTCAAATGGTTCAACCCGACCAAAGGTTATGGCTTCATTGCCCCCGATACCGGCGGCAAGGACGTCTTCGTGCACATCAGTGCCGTGCAGAAGGCCGGGATGCGCACCCTCAACGAAGGTCAGAAGGTTAATTTCGACATCGAGCAACAGCAGAACGGGCGCTCGGCGGCGGTCAACCTCGCTGCCGGCGACTGACCATCGGATCCGCCCCTCGCTTGCCCGCCTGGAGCGTGGTAAGCTGAATCGAAACGGAGTCGGTGCGGCCGCGGTTCGTTTGGCGCGAATGTCGTGTCCTCCGGTGGGTTGGACGGTTGGCAGATGAGCGACTTTTCCCGTGCCCGCACGCCGGGTGTACCGCACACGGCGCTCGACGCGGACGATGTACGCGCCGCATATCGTCGCTGGGCGCGCGTCTACGACGTGACGTTCGGCGGCATTTCGATGTGGGGCCGCAAGGCCGCGGTGCGCGAGGCCAACCGGCTTCCCGGCACGCGGGTGCTCGAGATCGGCGTTGGCACCGGCCTCGCGCTGCCGCTCTACCGGCCTGAGAAGCGCGTCACCGGTATCGATCTTTCCGCCGACATGCTGGCGCGCGCGCGGGTGCGGGCCGCCACGCTCGCGAACGTCGATGCCCTCCTGGAGATGGACGCGGAGGCGACGACCTTCTCGGCCGGCGAATTCGACATTGCCGTGGGCATGTTCGTGGCCTCCGTGGTGCCGCATCCGCGCCGGCTGGTCGGCGAGTTGCGCCGCATCGTGCGGCCCGGCGGCTACATCCTTTTCGTCAATCATTTCGCTGCGGAGCGCGGCCCGCGCTGGTGGGCGGAGCGGGCGCTGGCGCCTGCCTCCCGGGCACTGGGCTGGCATCCGGATTTCGCGCCCGCCGCCCTGTTCGACGCGGACGATCTCGCCGCTGCGCGCTGGCGGGACGTGCCGCCGTTCGGCCTGTTTTCCCTGGCGATCCTGCGCAACTGAGTCCACGGCGCCCGGGCCTGTAACTCAGCGCTGAGCCGCCGGTGGCAGGAGGAATGGTGATGCGCCGTTGCCTTTTCGTCGTGCTTTTCGTGCTTCTGCCAGCCGCGGCGTCGGCCGCTCCGGCGACGATGCTGCACCTCACCCAGAGCGCCACGGTGCTGGTGAAGCCGGATGATTTCGTGGTCGGCTTTGCGGCGCAGGCCGATGCGGCGGATCCGGCGGCGGCACAGTCGCGGGTGAACGTGCTCGCCGCCGCGGTGCTGGCCGAGGCCGCGAAGGTCAAGGGCGCGCAGGTGGATACCGGCGCCTATGGCGTCTGGCGGCAGGGCAATCCCGAGATCTGGCACGCGAGCCAGACCATCACCGTGCATGGTCCGGATGCCGCGGCGCTGCTCAGGCTCGCGGGCGGGGCGCAGGCGCGGGGGGTGACCGTCCAGCAGCTCGGCTGGCGTCTGTCGCGGCCGGCCGAGCAGGCGGCGGAGGAGAAGGCACAGGTCCGCGCGCTCGCGGCGTTGAAGGCGCGGGCGCAACAGGCGGCGGCCGTCCTCGGCCTGCATCTCGCCTACTTCAAGGAAGTGACACTGGGCCCGCCGCCGGCGCGCCCTGGCCCACGCGTGCTGATGGCGATGGCAGCCCCCGCGCCCGGCGCCGCGCCGGTCGCCGCGAGCGGGGAGCAGAGCGTGAACCAGAGCGTCACCGCGGTCGCGGTTCTGGAACCGTAACGGCTCAGGCCGCGGTGGCCGCGCGGCTCGCCGCGGCGGGGGCGGTCAGCAGCCGCAGCCCCACGGCGATGGCGACCACGCCGACCAGCACCCAGGGCGAGAAGGGCTCGCCCAGCAGCAGCACGCCGGCCAGGATGCCGAACAGCGGCGTGAGGAAGGTAAACCCTGCGATGCGGCTCGCGGCGTGGCGTTGGATCAGCCAGACCCAGGCGAGGTAGCTCGCGAAGGCGACGACGAAGGTCTGATAGAACCAGGCCGACCAGGCCAGTGCCGTCGCCTGGCCCACATGCCACTCGCCCGATACCGCTGCGGCCGCGATCAGGATCGGCGCGGAATAGGCAAGCTGGACGAACAGCACACGTGAGGCGCCGAGGCGGGCGAGCGCCGGCGAGGCCTTCATCAGCACCGTCGTCGCGCCCCACAGCGCGCCGGCCGCGAGGCACAGCGCGTCGCCCGCCATGCTCCCGCCAGGTGCGCCAAGTCCATCGGCGAAGGCCGCCGCGACGCCGGCGAAAGCGATCGCAAGTCCCAGGGCCTGGCGCCGGCCGAGCCGTTCCGCCGGCAGCAGGAAATGCGCGCCGAGCGCGGTGAAGAATGGGGCGGTGTAGAGGAAGATCACGCCGCGCGAGGCGGTGGTGAGCTTCAGCCCCGGAAACAGGCTGAGGAACTCGCCCGCGAACAACGCGGCGATCACGAGGCAGGCCGGCGTCGCGCGGTCGACCGCGAGCATCGCCGCGAGGCCGCGCCGGCCGCTGCGCAGCGCGGTCCAGATCGCGAGTAGCGCGGCGGCGACGAGCGAGCGCGCCGCCGCCTGGAACATCGGCGGCAGGCCCTGCGCCACGGCGACCTTCACCGCTACCTGCTGGATGCCCCACAGCGCACAGCACAGGACGACGGTCGCGACCGCCAGGGGGTCGATGGGTTTCTGCACGGTTAGGGAAGGTCCAGGACTGCTTTGGCGATGATATTGCGCTGGATCTCGTTGGAGCCGCCATAGATGGTCGACGGCCGGGCCTGGATGAACAGCGCGCCGGGGGCCAGCTCCCGGTTGCCTTCCATCGGCTCCAGCAGGCCGGCGTTCTCGCCCGCGATCTCGAGCATCGTGTCGGTGATCTTCTGGAACAGCTCGGTCTGGATCACCTTCAGCATCGAGACATCGGGGCCCAGCGTCGCGCCGCGGCGCACGATCTCGACGAAACGGGCGTGCAGGCATTTCAGGTCCTCGAGCTCGAGCCGCAGCGCCGTGTAGCGATCGCGGAACAGCGGATCGTCCCAGAGGCCCATGCGCTCGGCGAGCAGCCTGAGGCGGCCCAGCGCGTAGGCGGATTGCTTGGGCGAGCCCAGGAAGATGCGCTCGAAGCCGAGCAGCGCCTTGGCCATGCTCCAGCCGCGGTTGACCTCGCCCACGGTATTGGCGCGCGGCACGCGCACGTTGTCGAAGAACACCTCGCAGAACTCGTCGTGCAGGTCGAGGTTGACGATCGGGCGCACGGTGATGCCGGGGCTGTCCATCGCCACCAGCAGGAAGGAGATGCCCTCCTGCTTCTTGGCGGTCCTGTCGGTGCGCACCAGGAGGAAGATCCAGTTCGCGTCGTTGGCGAGCGTGGTCCAGGTTTTCTGGCCGCTGACCATCCAGTCCGCGCCATCGGCGAGCGCCTGCGTACGCAGCGCGGCGAGGTCCGAGCCGGCATCGGGCTCGCTGTATCCCTGGCACCAGATGTGCTCGCCGGAAAGGATGCGCGGCAGGAAGAACGCCTTCTGTTCCGGGGTTCCGTACCGGATCAGCAACGGACCGACCAGGACGATGCCGTGGTCGTTGGTGCGCGCGCAGCCATGCCGCTCCAGCTCCTCGATCATGATCAGCTGGCGGGCGGCCGCGAGGCCCATGCCGCCGTGCTCGCGCGGCCAGCCTGGCGCGAGCCAGCCGCGCGCGGCGAGCCGCATGTACCAGATCCGGTTCTCGTGCCAGTGCAGCCGCTTCGGCGGGTTGCGCAGTTCCGGCGGGTAGTTGGCCTCGATCCAATGGCGGACGGTGCGACGAAACGTCTCGTCGTCCATTGTCGCGAGCGCGTCCGGATCGGCGTCGGTGCTCATCGGCCGGAGAACCGCGGAGCGCGCTTGGCAAGGAACGCGGCCTTCCCTTCGGCGTGGTCCGCCGTGGTGAACAGGGCGGACTGGATGTTGCGCTCCCACTCCAGGGCATCGTCCAGCCCTTGCCCGAACCAGGATTTCGTCAGCGCCATTGGCAAGGGCGCGGTCTCGGCGAGGCTGGCGGCGAGCGCGGTTGCCGTCGCCAGCGCCGCCCCGTCCGCAACGACCCGGTCGATCAGGCCGATCCCGTGCGCGGTCCCCGCATCCATCGGCTCGGCGTGGAGAAAGATCTGCCTCGCGCGGCCTTCGCCGACGCGCCGCGGCAGGGTGTGCAGCAGGCCGAAATCGGGGATCAGCCCGATTTTGCCGAAGCCGGCCATGAAGCGCGCGCCGGCGGCCGCCACGATCGTATCGCAGCACAGCGCCATGCCCAGCCCGGCGCCGACGCACCATCCTTCCACCGCCGCAACGACCGGCTTGGCGCTGCCGATGAAGCTGCGCACCACGCGCTGGGTGACGCGAAAGCGCTGGCGTCCGGCCGCCACGTCGGTCGCGTGCATGTCCGAGATGTCACCGCCGGCCGAGAAGTTGTCGCCGGCACCGGTCAGCACGATGGCCCGGACCGTCGGGTCGGTTTCGATCCGCTCCATCGCGGCGACCAGCGCCTCGCGCATGGCCACCGCGAGCGCGTTGCGGCGTGCCGGCTGGTCGAGGATCAGGATGGCGATCGCGCCATCGCGCGCCTCGCTCAGCATGCCGGGGGTATCGCTCATGCGTCCTCCTCCGCGGCGAGTGCGGCGAAACGGGCGCGGTGCGCTGCCGCACCGCCGAAACTGTTGGCGAGCACCATGGCGCGCCGAAGATAGAGCCCGACATCGTACTCGTCGGTGTAGCCGATGCCGCCGTGCAGCTGGATTGCCTGGCGCGTGACCATCATCGCCGCGTCGGCCGCGCGGGCCTTGGCGCGGGAGACGGCGGCGCACGCCTGCGGCGCGGCGGCATCGAACGCCGCCGCCGCGGCCTCGACGCTCGCGCGCGTGAGCGCGATCTGCATGGCGAGGTCGGCGGCTCGATGCTGCAGCGCCTGGAAGCTGCCGATCTTGCGGCCGAACTGCTCGCGCGTGCGCAGGTAGGCCAGGGTGAGCGCGAAGGCGCGCTCCATCACGCCGAGCAGCATTGCGGCGGTGGCCAGCGTGGCCTCCTCGATGGCCGGCTCCAGCGTGCCGGCAACCGGCTCGGCCGGCGCGTCGGCAAACGTCACGATACCAAAATGGCCGCCGTCCTGCGTCGGCTGGCGCTCGATGCGCACGCCTGGCGCACGCGCTGCCACCAGCGCGAGCCCGCCGCGACCGGCCACGAGAAAGCTGTCCGCGCCGGCGGCAAGCGGCACGAAGCATTTCTGTCCGTTGACACGGGAGCCGACCGTGGTCGCCACACCGACGCCGAGCATGTTCGGTCTTTCCTGCCAGGCGGGGATGACGATGCGCTTGCCGGCCAGGAGCGCTTCCAGCGCCTTGCCGCGCAGCACCGTCGCCGCCATCGCCGCCGGGATCAGCGGCTCCGCCACCAGCCCCTCGCCGAGCACTTCGGCAAGGGCCACGTAGGCGCGCATCGAGAGCCCGGTCCCGCCGGCTTCCTCTGGCACCCGCAGTCCCGGCCAGCCCATGGCGCAGATCGCCTGCCATGTGCCGCGGTCGAATCCCATCTCGGTGAAGCGCAGCGCGCGGATCCGCCGCGTATCGCCCGGGGATGCGATGCCGCGTGCCGAATCGCGTATCAGGCGCAGCGATTCATCGAGGTCGTCGTCGGTGCTCATACGAAACGAAGAGGTGCATCGGTCCTGGCCGCCAGCGTGTCGCGCGACAGGCCGGGCGCGATATCGATGACGGCGAAACCGTCCGCCGTCACGTCCAGCACCGCGAGGTTGGTATAGACGCGGCGCACGCAGCCCAGCGCGGTGAGAGGGTAGGAGCAGCGGCGCACCAGCTTGCTGCGTCCTTCCTTCGTCGTGTGCTCCATCATCACCCAGACGCGCTTCGCCCCGGCCGCGAGATCCATCGCGCCGCCAACCGCGGGCGCGGTATCGTTCTCGCTCGTCGCCCAGTTGGCGAGGTCGCCATTCTGCGCCACCTCGAACGCGCCGAGCACACAGAGATCGAGATGCCCGCCGCGGATCATCGCGAAGCTGTCGGCATGGTGGACGAAGGCGCCGCCCGGGCGCAGCGTGACGTGCTGTTTGCCGGCATTGATCAGCCAGGGGTCGATCCGGTCCCCCGGTGGCGCCGGACCCATGCCCAGCACGCCGTTCTCGGAGTGGAAGATCACCTCGCGCTCGAGCGGCACGTGATCGGCGACCATGGTCGGGATGCCGATGCCGAGATTGACGCACCAGCCTTCGGGGATGTCCGCTGCGAGCCGGCCCGCCATCTGCGGCCGCGACCAGGTGGTGATGTCCATGCCGGGTTTCTCTCGCCTATGCGCGCGGATCACCATAGGGGACGTGCACCACGCGGTCCACGTAGATGCCCGGGGTCACGATCGCTTCGGGGTCGAGCGAGCCGAGTGCCGCCACGTGCTGGGTCTGCGCGATGGTGAGCCTGGCGGCGGCGGCCATGACCGGGTTGAAGTTGCGTCCCGACTCACGATAGGTGAGGTTGCCCCAGCGATCGGCCTGCCAGGCTTCGATGAGCGCCACATCGCCGCCCAGCGCATATTCCAGCACCTGCTGGCGGCCGCCGATCTCGCGCGTCTCCTTGTCGCGGGCGAGCGGCGTGCCGTAGGCGGTCGGCGTGTAGAACGCGCCGATGCCGGCACCGGCCGCGCGCATCCGTTCCGCCAGCGTTCCCTGGGGCACGATCTCGAGCTCGATCTTGCCGGCGCGATAGAGTTCCTCGAACACGGTCGAGTTGGCGCTGCGCGGAAAGGAGCAGACGATGCGCCGCACGCGGCCGAGTTCCATCAGCTGCGCCAGGCCGGTGCGCCCGTTGCCGGCGTTGTTGGCGACGACGGTGAGGTCTCGGGCACCCTGCTCGATCAGCCCGTCGATCAGCTGGTTCGGCTGGCCGACAGGGCCGAAGCCGCCGAGCAGGACCGTGCTGCCGTCCGCGATGTCCGCCATCGCCGAGGCAATGTCGCGGACGAATTTGTCGATCACGCGAACACCGCCTTGCCGTTGTTGACCACGATGGAATCGCGTTCCACCACGCGGGCACGGAAGCTGCCGTCGCGCCAGATCTCGGTGCGGATCGTCTCGCCGGGGAACACGGGCGCGGAGAAGCGCAGGTCGAGCGACTTCATCCGCGCCGGATCGTAGCCGCCGAGTTCGCGCAGCAGGCTGTGGGCGACGACGCCGAGCGTGCACAGCCCGTGCAGGATCGGCCGGGGAAAGCCGGCCTCGCGTGCGGTCCGCGGGTCGGCATGCAGCGGATTGTCGTCGCCGTTCATGCGGTACCACAGCGCCTGTTCGGGCCGGGTCGGCAGATCGCAGATGATGTCGGGCGAGGTGAGAGGCGTCGCGTGCGGCGCCCTGACCGGCCCCGTGGGCCCGCCGAACCCACCATCGCCGCGCAGGAACGTGGTGGACCTGGCGGTGGCGATCAGCGCCGCGGTTGCCGCGTCGCGCAGCTGCTTCTGCGAGTAGAGCAGCGCGCCTTTGCCCTCGCCCTTGTCGACGATGCCGGTGATGCGGCTCTCGCCGATCACCTCGCCTTCGGGCGCCAGGGTCGCGTGCCATTCGATGCTCTGCTCGCCATGCACCAGCCGCACCGCATCCACGCCGGTTGCCGGGTCGCGCAGCCAGAAGCCTGGCGAGCCGAGCACGATCGCCATGCTGGGAACGGCCCGCAACGCTCGGTGATGGTCGACGAAGTCGAGTTGGCGTTCGTCGAGCGGGTCTCCGCCGAAGCCCACGGACAACGCGTAGAAGATCGCATCCCGCTTGCGGTAGCGTTGGCGCACCGGCTCGATCCGGTGGTGCAGCAGCTTCTCATAGACGATCGGCATGTTTCACTCCCGCAACAGGATGACGGCATCGACCGCCGCGGCGCCCTGGGCGGAGGCGATGACGGGGTTGAGATCGACGGCGACGAGCCGCGGACCGGCGGCGGCGGCAAAGGCGGAGAGGCGCGCCAGCATTGTCGCCAGCGAGGCGATGTCTGTCTTCGCGCGTCCGCGGGCACCGTCGAGCAAGGCAAAGCAGCGCAGCGAGCGGAGCATCGTTGCCGCCACATCCGCGCCGAACGGACACGAATGCAGCGCCACGTCGTCCATGATCTCGGCGAAGACGCCGCCCGCGCCGACCAGCGCGATGAGCCCGAAGACCGGGTCGCGCGTGATGCCCATGATCAGTTCGTGACCGGCATATTGTCTGGCAACGAGAACGCCTTCGATCCGCGCTTGCGGCGCGCGTGACGCGGCCCGCTCCAGCAGCAGGGTGTGGGTCCGGGCCACGTCGTCGAGGGAGGCGACGCCGATGACGACGCCGCCGATGTCGGATTTATGCGCGATGTCGGGCGAGACGATCTTCATCACCACCGGCAGCCCGATACGCCGTGCCGCGGCCTCGGATTGCGCCACCGTCGCGCAGACCTCCTCCGCGCCGACCGCGATGCCGGCCCGCGACAGCAGACGTTTCGCCATCGGCTCGGTTGGACTGGCGACGGGGAGGGGGACCGGTGCCAGCGCGGGCGGTGCGGCAGCCGCGCCGGCACTGAAGGCGGCGCCGATGCGCCCGATCGCGCCGATCGCCACCACCGCGCGGGTCGGGTCCGCAAACACCGTGTAGCCGAGCGCCTCGTAGTCCGCGACCAGCGCCGCGGGCGCCAGGATGGAGAGCACCATCAGCACCTCGGGATGGCGCGCGCGCAGCGCCGCCAGGTGTTCGCGCAGCCGCGGCGCGATCGAGGGCGCGGCGCCGACCTGCGAGAAGAAGATCAGCAGCGTCGTATAGCCGCCGGCGACCGTCTCCTCGAGAAAAGTGCCGACCATGGCGAAGTCGTTGAACACCTGTGCGGTGCAGTCGACCGGGTTGGCGGGGGCGGCGAAGGGGATCAGCGCGCGCAGTCGCGCCTGCGCCGCCGGCGGCATCGGCGGCATGGCGATCCCGTTGGCCTCCGCCGCGTCGGCGACGAGCACGCCGCCGCCGCCGCTCACCGTCAGCACGCCCAGCGTGTTGATCGCCGGATAGATGCGCCGGGTCGCGAGCTGCGCGATATCCAGCAGCTCCTCCGTGCTGCGGGCGCGGGCGACCCCGTATTCCCCGAGCACGGCCTGCGTCACGCGGTCGTCGGCGGCGATCGCAGCGGTGTGGGAGCTGGCCGCTGCCTGGCCCAGCGCGGAGCGGCCGACCTTCATCAGCACCACCGGCTTGCGCGCGGCCCTCGCGGCGTCCAGTGCCGCGCGCAGCACGTCGCCGTCGCGGAACCCCTCGGCATAGACCGCGATGACGTCGATCCCCTCGTCCTGCGCCATCCAGCCGATCGCATCCGCGATGGTGACATCCGCTTCGTTGCCGGTGGTGATGCATACCGGCGTGCCGATGCCGCGATCGCGCGCGACCACGAACAGATGGGTGGCGAACGCGCCGGACTGGCTCGCGATGCCGATGCGTCCGGGCAGCGGCCAGCCACCCTCGAAGGACGAGGAAAAGATCGGAAAGAAGCCGATCGGCGCGTTGAACAGGCCGAGGCAGTTGGGTCCGAGCAGGCGCATGCCCGAGGCGCGCGCGGCCTCGCGCATGCGCGCCTGCGTCGTTGCGCCCTCGGCGCCGGTCTCGGCGAAGCCCGCGGTCAGGACGATGGCGCCGCGCGCGCCGGCGGCGCTCAGCTCCTCCACCGCGGCGACGGCGCGCTCGGCGGCGACCGCGACGATCGCGACATCGGGCGCCTCGGGCAGCGCGGCCAGGTTCGCGTAGCAGCGCAGGCCCTGGATCTCGTCGCGGTTCGGATTGACCGGCAGGATCGCGCCGCGGAAGCCGCGCTCGAGCATGTAGGCGATGGGGCGCCCGCCGATCCGCAGCCGGTCGGCGGAAGCGCCGAGCACGGCGACCGAGCGCGGGCGCAGCAACGGTGTCAGCCCCGCGAAGCGCGCGGCGAAACGTGCCTCCATGAAACGCAGTGTCGCAGGCTCCGGGGACGAAGAAAACCGTCTCTCAGCCGGGCGCGAACGGCTTGCTCCAGGTGCGCCGGCCGCGCGCATCGGGGATCACCACGCGCGCCCGGCCACCGCCCCGCGGTCCGGGTTCCTGCAAACGGGCGTCGCCGGTCGCACAGGCTCGCCCATCGTGCGCGCGCGACGCCGGCCCGCATCGGTTCCGGCTGCGAGACCGTGGCGGAGCGCCGATGACGCCATTGCGGCGCCGCGGCCGCGACGTGCTGCTTGCCATGTTGTCATCCCGCGGCCTGGACATGCGGCTTGAACGCCGGGCGCGGGCAGGCCAGAACCCGGCATGCGCTACGTTTCGACCCGCGGCGGGGCCGAGCCCCGCGATTTCGAAGGCGTTCTGCTCGCCGGCCTCGCCGAGGACGGGGGCCTGTTCGTTCCGGAGACCTGGCCCGAGCTTTCCGCCGCCGAATGGCGGGCGCTGCGCGGCCTCGACTATCCGGCGCTTGCCGCGCGTCTGATCGCCCGCTTCACCGGGCCAGCCTTGCCGGAGGCCGAGCTGCTGCCGCTCTGCCAGGCGGCCTACGCCGGCTTCGCGCATCCCGCCGTGGTGCCGCTGGTGCAGCTTGGGCCGCACCTGTTCGTCCAGGAGCTGTTCCACGGCCCGACCCTGGCCTTCAAGGACCTGGCGCTCCAGCTCGTCGGCCGCCTGTTCGAGGCGAGCCTGGCGAAGCGCGGCGGCGAGATCGCCATCGTCGGCGCGACCTCCGGCGACACCGGTTCGGCCGCCATCGCCGCCTGCGCCGGGCGGGCGCGCATCCGGATCGCGATCCTGCATCCCGACGGCCGCACCAGCGAGGTGCAGCGGCGGCAGATGACGACAGTGCTCGCACCCAACGTCACCAACATCGCGGTTGCCGGCAGTTTCGATGACTGCCAGGACCTGGTCAAAGCGATGTTCGCCGACACGCCGTTTCGTGAGGCGGTGCATCTCGCGGCGGTGAACTCGATCAACTGGGCGCGCATCGCCGCTCAGATCCCCTATTATGCCGCCGCCGCGCTGGCACTCGGGGCTCCGGACCGGGAGATCGTCTTCGCGGTCCCGACCGGCAATTTCGGCAACGTGCTGGCGGCATGGGCGGCGCGGCGCATGGGCTTGCCGGTCACGCGGCTGATCGTCGGCTCGAACCAGAACGACATCCTCGCCCGCTTCCTTGCCGCTAACGACATGTCGCGGCGAGCGGTCGTGCCGAGCCTGTCGCCGAGCATGGACATCCAGGTCAGCTCCAATTTCGAGCGCCTGCTGTTCGAGCTGCTGGACCGCGATCCCCGCGCGACGGCCGCCGCGATGCAGCAATTCCGTGCCGCCGGGCAGATGCCCGTGCCGGACGCCGCCTGGCGCCGCGCGACGGCCCTGTTCGCCGGCCACGCCGTGGACGACGCGGCGACACTCGCCGAGATCCGGCGGGTGGAAGCGTCGAGCGGGTATCTGGTCGATCCCCATACCGCCGTCGGCATGGCTGCGGCGCGTGCCCTGTCTCCTCAAGGAATTCAAACGGTTGTGGCCGCAACCGCGCATCCCGCCAAGTTCCCGGACGCGATCGAGGCGGCGGTCGGGCGTCGCCCCCCCCTGCCCAGCCATCTCGCCGACCTATATGACAGGGACGAACATTATGTCCGTCTGCCCGCCGAACTCGGCCGGATCGAGGCCGTGGTGCGCAGCGCCAGCTTGAGGAATGCCGCATGAGTTCGAAGGTGACGGACCCCAACGGGGTCGTCCGGGTCAGCCGGTTGGCGTCCGGTCTGACGGTGATCAGCGAGCGCATGGAGCGGGTCGAGACCGTCTCCATCGGCGCCTATGTCGCGAGCGGCACGCGCCATGAGGCGCCGAACGAAAACGGCGTCTCGCATTTCCTCGAGCACATGGCCTTCAAGGGCACGCAGCGACGCAGTGCCGCCGCCATCGCGGAGGAGATCGAGGCAGTCGGCGGCCACATCAATGCCTACACCGCGCGCGAGCAGACCGCCTATTACGTCAAGCTGCTGAAGGAGGATCTCGCGCTCGGCGCCGACATCGTGGGCGACATCCTCTGCCATTCCACCTTCGCGCCCGACGAGCTGGAACGCGAGCGCGGCGTCATCCTGCAGGAGATCGGCCAGGCTAACGACACGCCGGACGACATCATCTTCGATCATTTCCAGGCCACCGCCTACCCGGACCAGCCGATGGGCCGTCCGGTGCTCGGCACCGAGACGCTGATCCGCGGCATGAAGCGCGCGGCGCTCACCGGCTACATGCAACGCCACTACGCCGCCGCCAACACCGTCGTCGCTGCCGCAGGCAATCTTGAGCACGAGGTGGTGGTGGCGCTGGCCGAGCAGCATTTCGCCGACCTGCCGCGCGACCCGGTGCCGGTCCCGCTGCCCGCCGCCTATACCGGCGGCGAGTTCCGCGAGGCCCGCGAGCTCGACCAGGTGCACCTGATCCTGGGTTTCCCGTCGGTTGCCTATGCCGACCCGGATTTCTACCCGGTGATGCTGCTGTCCACGCTGCTCGGCGGCGGCATGTCCTCGCGCCTGTTCCAGGAGGTGCGCGAGAAGCGCGGGCTCGTCTATTCGATTTATTCGTATTCGGCGCCCGCGATCGATTCCGGCTTGTTCGCCATCTATGCCGGCACCGGCGAGAGCGAGGCCGCGGAACTGGTGCCGGTGGTGCTGGAGCAGCTGGGCCGCGTCCAGCACGACGTCACCGAGGTGGAGCTCGCCCGCGCCCGCGCGCAGGTGAAGGCAAGCCTGCTGATGTCGCTCGAGAGCACCGGCAGCCGCTGCGAGCAGCTGGCGCGGCAATGGCAGGTGTTCGGCCGCGTCGTTCCGGTGGCGGAGACGGTCGCGAAGATCGCCGCGGTCACCACCGCGGACATCGCGCGGGCGGCGAGCCGCCTGTTCCGCGCCCGCCCGACCCTGGCCGCGATGGGGCCGGCGAGCCGCGTGCCGTCGCTGCCGGCGATCGCCGAGACACTCGCGGCGTGACGACGCCGGACCGCCTGACCCTGCTGGCCGACCTCGTCGCCGCGGCGCGCCGGGCCGGCGCGGATGCCGCGGATGCCGTGATGGTCTCCTCCCAGTCGCTCGAGGCGCAGTGCCGCCTCGGCCAGACCGAGCATGTCGAGCGGGCGGAGAGCGCCGATCTCGGCCTGCGCGTCTTCGTTGGCCGGCAGGCGGCGATCGTCTCGGCGGCCGGCATGGAGCCCAGGCGTTTCGCCGAGCTTGCCGCGCAAGCCGTGGCGATGGCCCGCGTGCTGCCCGAGGATCCGTTCGCCGGTCTCGCCGACGCGGCGCGCGCCGCCGATGCGGACGACCTCGACCTCGTCGATCCCGTGGCCCCCGATGCGCCAGCGCTCACTGCCCGCGCCCTGGCGGCGGAAGCAGCTGCGCTGGCCGTCCCTGGCGTCACCAATTCCGAGGGTGCTGCCGCCGGCTGGGGCCGTATGGAGGCCCTGCTCGTCACCTCGGCGGGTTTTGCGGGGCGCTCCCTGCGCACCTCGCACTCGATTTCGGCGACGGTGCTCGCCGGCAGCGGCACGGCGATGCAGCGCGACTACGACGCGCACAGCAGCGTGCACGCGGCCGACCTCGACGCGCCGGAGACGATCGGCCGGCTCGCCGGCGAACGCGCGGTGCGCCGGCTCAATCCGATCCGTCCGCGCACCGCCAGGCTGCCGGTGGTGTTCGACCCGCGTGTCGCGGGCTCGCTGCTGGGGCATCTCGCCGGCGCGATCAACGGCGCCGCGGTGGCGCGCGGCACCAGCTTTCTCAAGGATGCGATGGGCACGCGGATCATGCCCGAAGGCATCGCGGTCCGCGACGATCCGCGCCGCCGGCGCGGCCTGCGCTCGCGCCTCTTCGACGGCGAAGGCGTGCCCACGCGCGCGCTCGGGCTGGTGGAGGACGGCGTCCTGCAGACCTGGGTGCTGGACAGCGCCAGCGCGCGCCAGCTCGGGCTTGCCACCACCGGCAGCGCGATGCGCGGCACCGGCGGCCCGCCCTCGCCCGGCACCTCCAACCTGTTCATGGCCGCGGGGACGCTCGCGCCGGCCGTGCTGCTGTCGGGCATCGGCGAGGGCCTTTACGTTACCGAAATGATCGGCATGGGCGTGAACGGGCTGACCGGCGATTACAGCCGCGGCGCAGCCGGCTTCATGATTCGCAACGGCGAGCTGGCGGAGGCGGTGGCCGAGATCACCATCGCGGGCAATCTGCGCGACATGTTCCGGGCCCTCACGCCGGCCGACGATCTGCGGTTCCGGCGTGGCGTCGATGCACCGACCGTGCGGATCGACGCCATGACCATGGCGGGCGCCTGAGAGCGGCGCTGGCGGCGTCGGGGATGGAAGCGGCGCATCCACCCCACCATATCCGCGGCATGCGACGCCTTGCGATCCTGCTGGCCGTGCTGCTGGCCTTGGCGGCGGTGACGGCACCGGGGGCCGACGCGCGCGCCGGCGCCGGTGCTTCCTTCGGCAGCCGCGGTGCACGCACCTCTGTGGCGCCGCCCGCGACCTCGACCGCACCAGGCTACACCGCGCCGCTGCGCCAGGCGCCCGGTTATGGCGCGCCCGGCTACGGCGCTCCCGGCTATGCCGGCGGCTCGAGCATGATGCATGGCTTCATGGGCGGACTGATCGGCGCCGGGATCGGCGGGCTGCTGTTCGGCCATGGCTTCTTCTGGGGCATGCGCGGCATCGGCGGCCTGTCCGGCCTGCTTGTTCAGCTCCTGCTGCTCGTGCTGCTGGTGCGCTGGCTGATGCGGCGCTTCGCCGGTGGCGGGCCGATGGGTGGCGGGCCGATGGGTGGCGCCGGGCCGCGCGGCATGCCACCGCCCGGCATGGCGGGTTCGCCGCTGCCCTCCGCTGCGCCGGCGTCCTCCGCCGCGGTTCCGCTCGCGCTGCAACCGGAGGACTGCCAGCAATTCGAGGCGACGCTGCAGCGCGTTCAGGCGGCGTGGAGCGCGGGCAACCTGGCCTCGCTGCAGCGCCTCGCCACACCGGAAATGGCCGCCACCTTCGCGCAGCAATTGGGCGATCTGCAGGCTCGCGGTCTGCGCAACGAGGTCGCCGATGTGCGCCTGCTGGAGGGGCAACTTTCCGAGGCATGGCACGAGAACGGTGCCGACTACGCGACGGTGGCGATGCGTTTCGCGATGGTCGATGTGACGCTCGACGCGGCGGGGCGCGTCGTCGATGGCGCGCCCGGGGAGCATGTGGAGGCGACCGAGCGCTGGACCTTCCTGCGCCCGGCGGGTGGGGCGTGGCTGCTTTCGGCGATCCAGCAGGCGCGGTGAATCAGCCGACCACGACGTCGATCGGCGCCGGGGCGTCGGTGAGCCGCACCGGGGTCTCGCCCGCCGGATCCCCGTCCACCTGGGTCGGTACGCCCGCGGCGGTGATCTCGACCTCGGTCGCACGGGTGAGGCGCAGGCCCGGCATCGCCGGCAGCAGGTCGAGCGGCAGCGCCGCGCCGTAGGCCAGCGCCGCGAGCGGGCCCGTCCGCTCGAACAGCGCCACGGTAAAGCCGGGGCGGTCGGGGCTGGCATCGGGGGCCAGCAGGAACGGCCCAGCATAGAGCCGCCCCTTGGTCACGATGACGCTGCCCGCTTCCGCCGGCACGCCATCGAGACGAAGTTGGATTGGTGTAAAATCGTAACGTTG
>JAJXSZ010000090.1 GCA_021784255.1 Pseudomonadota bacterium
CGACATCGCGCGCATGATGTCGCCGCAGACGATGCTGGTGACCGCCGTCAACGGGATTCCCTACTGGTATTTCCACGGGCTCGACTCGCCCTGGCGCGGCCGCGTGGTGGCGAGCGTCGATCCCGGCGGCGTGGTCTCGCGTACCTTGCCGCCGGCACAGGCGATCGGCTGCGTCGTCTATCCCGCGGCCGAGGTGGTCGAGCCCGGCGTCGTCGAGCACAGCTATGGCGACCGGTTCAGCCTCGGCGAGCCGGACGGCAGCCGCTCGGCGCGCGTCGAGGTGCTGTCGAAGGCGCTGCTGGCGGCTGGCTTCAAGGCGCCGGTCCGGCCGCGCATCCGCGACGAGATCTGGGTCAAGCTCTGGGGCAACCTGACGTTCAACCCGGTCTCGGCGCTCACCGGCGCCACGCTGGACCGGATCACCGGGCAGGCGGACCTGCGTGGCCTCGCGCGCGCGATGATGCTGGAGGCGCAGGCGGTGGCGGAGGCGCTCGGCGTTCGTTTCGTCATCGACGTGGACAAGCGCATCGACGGCGCCGCCGAGGTCGGCGCGCACAAGACCTCGATGCTGCAGGATCTGGAACGCGGCCGGCCGATGGAGATCGACGCGCTGCTCGGCGCGGTGGTGGAACTCGGCGCGCTCACCGGACAGGCGATGCCGCTATGCGCGGCGGTGCTGGCGCTGGTGCGCGAGCGGGCACGGCGGGCGGGCTGCTACAACGGCTGAGCCGCCGCCGCGCGGCCGGCAGCGCGCGCTACTTCTTGTGCGCCTCGTGCCTGACCTCGGCCAGCTGGCGGCGCAGATCGGCGATCTCGGCGTGCAGCCCTTCGATCTCGGTGTCGCGCGAGGTCGCGGCCGCCGGCGGCGTCGGGCCGCCATGCTCGGGGCGGAACGGTGTGAACAGGCTCATCGCCCGCTCCATCATGGCCCGGTTCTGCCGCCCCACCTCCTCCATGTCGAAGGGGAAGAACGTGCCCATCGTCTTCTGCACGGCGTCGCGCATCTGCTCCTGCTGCTGCGCAAAGCTCTCCAGGGCCTGCTCCAGGTACCGCGGCACCAGAGTCTGCATGGAATCGCCGTAGAAGCCGATCAACTGCCGCAGGAAGCCGGTCGGCAGCAGGTTGCGGCCCTTGTTCTCCTCCTCGACGATGATCTGCGTCAGCACCGAGCGGGTGATGTCCTCGCCCGTCTTGGCGTCGTAGACGACGAAATCGCGCCCGTCGCGGACCATGTCGGCGAGATTGTCGAGCGTGATGTAGGTCGAGCTTTCGGTGTTGTAGAGGCGGCGGTTGGCGTACTTCTTCACCACCACCGGCGGCGCAGCCGGTTTGGTCTGCGGTTCGGCCGGGGAGGGGTTGGTCATCGCGGTCCTCGCGGCTTTGGGTCGACATTCCTAGCATGCCGCGATGCAACAAGGATAGGCGCCCCGTTCGGCGGTGCCTGGTGCAACCGAATTCCGCGTTGCGGCATGAATCGCCCCCGCCGCGCGCGGCGGCACCGTTTTCCGCGCCGCCGCGCCGCCCTATGATGCGCGCCGCGGGAGCCGGAATGGAGCATGAGCGTGCAAGGCGAGCGGGACAGTCCCGAGGAGCTGCGGGAGCTGGCGCGCGACTGGATCACCCTGGTGGAGACGGAACTCGCGGCGCTGGCCACCGACCGGGAGGCGCAGGAGGCATGGACCACGCTGCTTTCGATGTGGGCCGGCGCCGCCGCCGCCATGGTCGCGGCGATGCCGCGTGGCGCCGCAGCCGCGGGCGGTTTTCATGACCACACCGCCCGCGCCGCCGCCGCCACGCCGGGGGCCGCGCCCGCTGCTGCTGCACCTGACCCTCGCGATGCTGAGATCGAGCGCCTCGGTGGCCGCCTGCGCGACCTCGAACAGCGCCTCGTGGAACTGGAACGCGGCAACGGCGGCGCAGGCCCAGGCACTGCTGGAGAGGCTGGCCCGCACCGGCGCCGGCGGTCTCCCGCAGGCGGTGCTGCAAGAGGCGCTCACCGCCGACCGTGAGCTGATCCGGGGTATCGCCGCCTATCGCCGCCACCCCTGGCATCGCGACCTGCCCGATCCGGCCGCGATCTGGTCCGAAGGCGGCTCCCGGTTGCTCGATTACGGCGGCGCCGGGCCCGTGGTGCTGTTCGTGCCGAGCCTGGTGAACCGCGCCTATGTGCTGGATCTGGCTCCCGGCCTGTCGATGATGCGCCATCTCGCCGGCGCCGGGTTGCGGCCATTGCTGCTGGACTGGGGTTGGCCGGGTGAGGTGGAGCGGGGTTATACCCTGACCGACTACATCGCCGGCAGGCTCGAGCGCGCGCTCGCGGCCGCGGCGGCCGACGGTCCCGTGGTGCTGGCCGGCTACTGCATGGGTGGCAACCTCGCGCTCGCCGCGGCCCTGCGCCGGCCGGAGCTGGTGCGCGCGCTCGCGCTGCTGGCCACGCCGTGGGATTTCCATGCCGCCGGCGCGGAACCGGCGCAGGCGCTGGCCCGGCTGCTGCCGCTGGCCGAGCCGCTGCTCGCGTTTTCCCGGACCCTGCCGGTGGATGCGCTGCAACTCCTGTTCGCGATGCTCGATCCCTGGAGCATCGCGCGCAAATACCGCAGCTTCGCCCGCCTCGATCCGGAAGGGCGACGGGCACAGTTGTTCGTGGCGCTGGAGGACTGGCTCAACGACGGCGTGCCGCTCGCGGCACCGGTGGCGCGCGAGTGCCTGGCCGGCTGGTATGGCGAGAACACCCCGGCGCGCGGCGCCTGGCGGGTCGCGGGCCTGCCGGTGCTGCCGCAGGCGCTGCGCCGGCCAGCGTTCGTCGCGGTGCCCGCGCGCGACCGCATCGTGGCCCCGGAATCCGCCGAGCCCCTGGCGCTGCTGATTCCCGGCGCCACGCTGCACCGGCCGGCGGCAGGGCATATCGGCATGGCCGCCGGCAGCCAGGCCGCGGCGGCGCTGTGGCAGCCCTTCGCCGATTGGGTCGCGGCGCTGGGCATTGTATAGCGGGCGGCACGAGGCCAGATCGCTTCCAGCAACGAGGACGGGAAAGCCATGGACGACATCGTCATTGCCGCCGCCGCACGCACGCCGGTCGGTTCCTTCAACGGCGCGTTCGCCGGTGTGCCCGCGCACACGCTGGGTGCCACAGCGATCACCGCCGCGCTCGGCCGCGCCAGGCTGGAGGCGGGGGAGGTCGGCGAGGTGATCCTCGGCCAGGTGCTCGCGGCCGGCCAGGGCATGAACCCGGCGCGTCAGGCCGCCCGCGCGGCCGGCATCCCGGATGCGGCGACGGCCTTCGGCATCAACCAGGTCTGCGGTTCCGGCCTGCGCGCCGTGGCGCTGGCGGCCCAGCAAATCCGCACCGGCGAGAGCAGCATCGTGGTGGCCGGCGGGCATGAGAGCATGAGCCAGTCACAGCACGCGGCGCATCTGCGCAACGGCACCAAGATGGGCGACCTCGGCCTGGTCGACACGATGCTGCGCGACGGGCTCTGGGACGTGTTCCACGGCTACCACATGGGGCAGACCGCCGAGAACGTCGCCTCGCGCTGGCAGATCACCCGCGAGGAGCAGGACCGTTTCGCGCTTGCCAGCCAGCACAAGGCGAGCGCGGCGCAGCAGGCCGGCCGGTTCCGCGACGAGATCGTTCCCGTCACCATCAGGGGCCGCAAGGGCGACACCGTGGTCGCGGACGACGAATACATCCGCCACGATGCCAGCTTCGAGTCGATGGCCAGGCTGCGCCCCGCCTTCAGCAAGGACGGCACCGTGACCGCGGGCAATGCCAGCGGCATCAACGATGGCGCCGCGGTGGTCGTGGTGATGACCGCCGCCGAGGCGGCGAAGCGCGGCATCACCCCGCTGGCGCGCCTTGCCGCCTTCGCGACCGCCGGCGTGGCGCCGGACGTGATGGGTACCGGGCCGATCCCCGCCAGCCGCAAGGTGCTGGCGCGGGCCGGCTGGAAGGCGGAGGATCTCGACCTGATCGAGGCCAACGAGGCGTTTGCCGCCCAGGCGATCGCGGTCAACCGCGACATCGGCTGGGACCAGGCGAAGGTGAACGTCAATGGCGGGGCGATCGCGATCGGCCATCCGATCGGCGCCTCCGGGGCGCGCATTCTGGTCACGCTGCTGCACGAGATGGGCAAGCGCGGGGCGAAGAAGGGCCTGGCGACGCTGTGCATCGGCGGCGGCATGGGTGTTGCCATGTGCCTCGAGCGGTAGGGCGATCGCTGCTGCGGCCTGGGCTCAGGCGGTGACCGTCCGCCTGAACCCTCCCGAACCAGGAACGAGCCGGCCGGGTGGCGCCACCCGGCCGCTGTGCGTCAGGCCGCCACCATGAACGGCGAGCCCGGAAGATGCGCGCCGTCGCCGGCGCGGGTGACGGAGACGGTTCGCGCGCCGGCCGGGATCGGGCCGGTATAGCTGAACGCGGCGTGGCCCTGGCCCAGCCCGGCGCGGCGCAGATCGAACCGGAAACCATTGGCCACGGCCATGCCGCACGGCACGCCGTCGGCGGCGATCAGCAGGCGCACCGGAGCATCCGGCGCCTCGGGCTGGAACGCCCAGCCGCCGATGCGCCCCGGCGCGGTCGATTCGATATGGCCGACGACGGTGCCCGTCGCCCGTTCGGCGTCGGGTGCACCCAGCCGGCGGCGGATCGCGGCCAGCACCGGCCCGCAGGCGATACGCGGCGCGCAGGGAATGGTGACCGGCGGCGCGGGGCGGGTTTCGGCATTGTCGAAGACGACGCGGGTTGCCTCCTCGATATAGGTTTCCGCGGCGATGCCTTCGGCCAGGATCGCGTCGTGCGTGTCGAGCTCGATATTGAAATAGGCGACCGCGGCGGCCGTTTCCTGCTCGACGCCCGGCACGCCGAGAAGCTGGATGGCGGGCACCAGCACGCCGCCGAGCAGCAGCGCGTGCTCGGGCGAGAGGCGCAGGTCGCGCGAGGGAAGGCCGCCGCCGAGGGCGCCGGCGGCGAAACGCACCGGGCGCAGCTCGTCGCGCGCCGCGACTTCCGAAGCCGTGTGGCGGCGATGGCCGACCCAGCGCACCGGGCGCAGCGCGCCGGAGGCGGTGCGCAGCAGCACGCCGGGGCGCAGGTCCTCGATTGGCACCGGCCCGTTCGCGGTCTCGATCGCGGTGCCTTCGGCATAGCAGGCGGTCAGCACCGTCTCGCCGTTGACGTAGACGGCGCCGAAGCTGCCCGTCGAGTAGCTGCCGGCGACCGCGAGCGTGATCGCGGCGGAACCGCCGAGCGTCAGCTCGCCGCCGCCGAAGCTTGAGATCACTTCGTCCACGCCGAGCAGCGCCAGGGCGTTGTTCTTCAGGCCGACAAGGGTCTGTGTCGGGGCATCGCCCGGCGCGGCGGTCAGCGTCACGCCGGTACCGGCGAAGGCGATGGTGCCGGTGCCGGCGAGGGCGCTGGCCAGCGTGAGTTGGCCGGAATCGGTCAGCGTCGCGCCGGCGGCGAGGGTGCTGTTTCCGGCGAGCGACCAGTTCGCTCCCGAATCGACGGTGACGCTGGCGAAATCGTAGAAACCGGTGCTCGTGCCCAAGCCCGCGAGCGTGCCGGTACCGCTGCCGGCGGCAAGCTCGAGGGTGGATGCGATCGAGGACCCGATGCTGTTGCCGCCGCTCACCTTGCCGGTGAACACCGCGCCGGGATCGTCGATCAGCCGGTCGGCGGCGCCGGCCGCGAAGAGCACCGCGGCAGCTCCGCCGCCGATCGAGCCGGCATTGGTCAGCGTGCTGCTGCCGGTGAGCGAGACGCCGTTGACACCGCCGTCGATCACGCCGCCGGCGGCGTTGGTGAGCAGGTTTTCCCCGGTGCCGTTGCCGCCGCCGTAACCGGCACTGACCACACCCGCCGCGCCGCCGGTGATCAGGCCGGTATTGCTGAGCGTCAGTTTGCCGCTCGAGGAAATGCCGTTGTAGGTCGTGCCGACGATCGTCCCGGCGTTGACGATTTCCTCCGCCCCGGTGCCCAGCGCGTAGTTGTTGATGCCGTTGTTGGCACCGCTGATCAGCCCCTGGGCCTGGTTGGTGACCTCGCCCGACCGCCCGATATAGATGGCGGCGTAGTTGCCGGGCTGGGGGGCAGCATGGGTATCGACGATGGTGCCGCTGTTGACGATGACCGAATCGGTCAGTGTCGTGTCGCCGTCCAGACGCACGCCATAGCGGCCGCCGGCCGTGATCAGGCCCTGGTTGATGATGGTCGCCAGGGAGGCGCGGATGCCGTAGCCGCCGGGCGCGCTGATGGTGCCGTCGTTGACGACGGTCCAGATCGGCCCGGAGGCGAGGCTCAGCGCCGAGGCATCGGAGCTGCCGGCCACGATCGCGCCCGTGTCCGTAATGGTCAGGGGGTTTGGGGCAGTCTGGTAATAGACGCTGTGGCTGATCGTGGTCGTGATCGTCCCGGCCATGCGAAGACCCCCGCTTTCTGCGTTCGTCGGACAGGCACCCGCCGGGCAGCGGCAGCGTGCCGACACCCGAAAACGACCTTTTCTAGCGCCAAACGCCTTGAGCTGTCACGTTATCAAGCGCCTGGGTAACGCTTTTTCGACATGGTCTGAACCCTGGTCGCCGCTGGCACAAAAGCTTCATGAAAGGTTGCCGGGGGTAGCGACAAACATGGGCGCTTGCCTGTAGGAGGGATATTGGTCACCACGAGCGGGAGCTTGTCGCCAGGATGAATCCAGCGGGATCGGATGCGCTTCTCGCACTGCGCCATGTCCTCGAAGCCAGCCGTGCCCTCCCGGCGCTGCTCGGCGTGGTGGCCGTTGGGGAGTCGTTTGCCGTCGATACGCGCGTGCCGCGTCCGTCCGGGCGGCTGCTGAGCCCCTTCGAGTTCTGGCCGGACTGGCTGTTCTATGCCCCCGTGGCGTTGCAATGGGCCGCCTGTGCGCTGCGCTACCGCAGCCTGACGCTGCCCACCGCCGCCAACCCAGGCATCAAGACCGGCGGTCTGGTGGGCGAATCCAAGACCGAGATCCTCGACATGGTGCAGGGCGAGGTCCGCGAGCTGATCGCGCCCTATGCCAGCTTCACGGTCACGGGGGACGCAAGCGCGGACCTCAGCGCCGCGCTCGCGGCGATGGCGGACGGACATCTTGCCTTCCCGGTGGTCGCCAAGCCGGATCTCGGGTGCAACGGAACGGGCGTGCGCATCGTTGCCGATACCGCGGAGCTTGCCCAGTGGCTCGCCGCCTTCCCGCGCGGCGAGCGCGCCGTCCTGCAGACCCTGCTCACCGAGGAAGGCGAGGCCGGCCTGTTCTACATCCGCGAACCGGGCGCGCCGGCCGGCCGCATCACCTCGATCACCCTGAAATATGCTCCCGAAGTGGTCGGTGACGGGGTCGCCACCCTGGAGACGCTGATCCGGCGGGATCCGCGGGCAGGGCGCCTGACCCATCTCTACCTGCCGCGCCTGGCGGACCACCTGGCCGAGGTGCCGCCCTCCGGCGAGCGCGTGCGCCTGGTGTTCACCGGCAACCACGTCAAGGGCGCCCTGTTCCGCGACGGCACCGACCACGCGACCGCGGCACTTGCCGCCGCCGTCGAGCGGGTGGCCGCCGCCATCCCCGATTTTCATTTCGGCCGTTTCGATGTGCGCTTCGCTTCCATCGCGGCGCTGCGCCGCGGCGAGGGATTCCGCATCATCGAGATCAACGGCACCGGCTCGGAGGCGACGCATGTCTGGGACCCGGACATGACGCTGCGCGCGGCGTGGGCCGCGGAGCTTGCGCATTTCGGCGCGTCGTGGCGCATCGGCGCGGCCAACCGTGCGCGCGGCGCGCAGCCGACCCCGCTCGCCGAGCTGTGGCGCCTGTGGCGGCAGCACAAGCGGCTGATGGCCCGCTACCCGATGAACTCCTAGGAACCCATCGCCGGCGTTGCTTCCCGCAGGCGCGGCGGATAGCCTCCCGCCATCTGCGCGAGGGAGGCAACAAATGACCAGGCTTGCACTCGTCACCGGTGGTACGCGAGGCATCGGGGAGGCGATCAGCCGCCGGCTCCAGGCGGAGGGTCGCAAAGTCATCGCCAGCTACCACGGCAACGATGCCGCGGCGCAGGCGCTGCAGTCGGCGACCGGCATCGTCGTGATGAAATTCGATGTTGCCAGCTTTGCCGAATGCGAGGCGGCGGTGAAGCGTATCCACGCCGAGTACGGGCCGATCGAGATCCTGGTGAACAATGCCGGCATCACGCGGGACGCGACGATCAGTAAGCAGACGCGCGAGATGTGGGCCGAGGTGATCGACACCAACCTCGGCTCCTGCTTCAACATGTGCAAGCTCGTCTTCGACGACATGCGGGCGGCGAAGTTCGGCCGCATCGTCAACATCGGCAGCATCAACGGCCAGGCCGGCCAGTATGGTCAGGTCAACTATGCGGCCGCGAAATCCGGTATCCATGGCTTCACCAAGGCGCTGGCGCAGGAAGGGGCGCGCTTCGGCATCACCGTCAATGCGATCGCCCCAGGCTATGTCGATACCGATATGGTTCGCGCCGTGCCGCCCGACGTGCTGCAGAAGATCATCGCCCGCATTCCGATGGGCCGGCTCGGCCGCGCCGACGACATTGCCCGCGGGGTCGCGTTCGTGACCGCCGATGATGCCGATTTCATCACCGGCTCGACGATCTCGATCAACGGCGGGCAACATATGTATTGACGGGGACGAAGGGCGCGAACCTCGCCGGCGCGGGGGCGATCGCGCTCTGGTCGTTCCTCGCCGTGCTGTCGCGCGAGGCGGCCGGCGTGCCGCCGCTCGAGCTCACCGCGCTGGCGTTCACCGTTTCCGGCGGCGCTGGGCTGGTGTGGCTGATCACGCGCCGCCGGCTGGGCGCGTTGCGCCAGCCGCCGCTTGCCTGGGCGCATGGCGTGGGCGGGCTGGCCGGGTATCACGCGCTTTATTTCGCCGCTCTGTCGCGGGCGCCGGCAGCGGTGGCGAACCTGCTCAACTACGCCTGGCCGTTGCTGATCGTGCTGCTGTCGGCGCCGGTCCTGGGCCTGCCGTTGCGCGCGCGGCACCTCGCGGGGGTGGCGCTGGGAACGGCGGGCTGCGCGCTGCTGATCCGTCCGGCGGGCGGCGGGGCCTGGGTCGGGTATGCGCTGGCGCTCGGCGCGGGGCTGACCTGGGCGCTCTATTCCGTGCTGGCGCGGCGCATGGCGGGCGTGCCGACCGAAGCGGTCGCCGGATTCTGCGCGGCGGCGGCGGTCATCTGCTGGGTGCTGCACATGCTGGCCGAGCCGTCGGTGCTGCCTGGCCTGCGAGCCCTGATGGCGGCGGGGCTGCTCGGGTTGGGGCCGGTGGGCGCCGCCTTTTTCCTCTGGGACCGCGGCATGAAGCGGGGCGACCCGCGCCTGCTCGGGACCCTGGCCTACGCGACCCCCGTCGTATCGACCCTGCTGCTGGTCCTCGGCGGCTTCGCGCCCGCCTCGGCACCGCTGCTGCTGGCCGCCGCGCTGGTTGCCGCCGGCGGCCTGATCGCCGCGCGGGCCTGACTTTCCCGCGGGAGGTTGCCAAGCGAAGGCGAACTGCCTATGAGGCGCGGCTCGGAGCGCGGGCGTAGCTCAGGGGTAGAGCACAACCTTGCCAAGGTTGGGGTCGAGGGTTCGAATCCCTTCGCCCGCTCCAGATTTCCTAAGAAAAGTCAAGGACTTCC
>JAJXSZ010000091.1 GCA_021784255.1 Pseudomonadota bacterium
GCCGTGCCGAGCACGGCGCTGCCCACCGCGCTGTTGGTCGCGGCCTGCGCCGCCGGCGCGCCGCCGCTGGCCTGGGCGGCGTAGGTGCGGCAGGCCAGGTCGTCCTGCTGGAACGCCGCGAGGTTCTTGCCCTGACCGGGCATGGCGACGACGTCGGGTCCGGTGGGCGGCGCCACCGCGCAGGCGGCGAGAGCTGCCGGCAGGACCAGTATCAGGGAGCGATGGGGGGGGCGCATGACCTTAACCGCGAACATGGCGAAGCGATTTCATCTCTGTCCACGCCAAGGCAATTTGATGGCTGCCGGGTGCCGAAACGAGACAGACGCCGCCTGAAATCTTGGCAAGGTGGGAAACCCGGTCGCGGCGGTCCGGTGCCTCAGTCGTCGGACCAGGACGGCGGGCGCCGTGCAACGCGACGCCAGCACGCAAGCGCCACCACGCGCCGATGTTGTTCGCGGGCGGCGAGCCACGCCGCGACCGCTTCTGTGCCACGCGGTTCCAGTTCGGCGGGGCGCGGCTCGGCCACGCAGCCAGTCGCCGCAGCGTGGCCATACTCGACGGGTCGTGCAACGCCACCGGCATCTGTGCGCGGCCCGCCACGCGGTGGCGCTCGGCTTCCCGGATCAGCGCGGGCGCCGTGGCCGGTGCGCGCAGCCGCCGCAGCCAGCCAGCCAGCCAGCGTCTTGTCGATCAGCACATCTCATTCCCGGGCGGCGCCGAGGCCGCGCCGCAGCCGGCGCAGAGCCCGCGCGAGCGCCAGCCGGGTTGGCTCGCGCGTGGTGTACCGCGGGATCGGGCGTAACGCCGGATTGAAGGCGCGGCGCGGCGGCGCCGGACCGCCACGCGCAGCCGGTGCAGGGCTTGCGGATCGTCCTGGAGGCCGGCGGCGCCGGCAGCGGCCAGCACCTCGGTGGCTTCCTTGCGGTACCATCGCGGCGACGCGCCCGCCGACGCTTCCGGCCTCGTCATCCAGCGTCGATGGCCCATCCGGCACCACCCGCCGCGCCGCCGTTGCCCGCCGCCGGCAACAGGGCCGCCGGCACGGCACGACCGGCCTCAGAGTGCGAGCGGTGGACCAGGTTCGATCGGCTCGGGCGCGTCGATCAGCGGGTCGAGGCGGAAGCGGGCGCGCAGGGCCTGCGCGTCGGTCACCGTGATCGTATCCCCGGTGATCCGCAGGCCGTAATTCGCCATGGCGCCGAGCGTGCGCGAGAGGGTCTCGCGCGTCATGCCGAGCTGGCCGGCGATGCGTCGCTTCTCGATCGGCAGGCGGATCGTCGTCGCCATGGCATGGCTCTCCACCAGCGCAAGCAGGTAGCAACCGACGCGGTCCTCGGCCGGGCGCAGCTTGAGGTTCTTCGCCAGCTTCACCTGGCGGCGGAACTGCGCCGCCTCGCAGGCCAGGATCGCGAGGCACAGGGCATGGTCGCTCGCCACCGCGTCGCGGAACGTATCGGCCTGGATCAAGGCCAGATGCGACGCTTCCAGCGCCCGCGCGCGGGTCAGGAAGGGCTGGCGGTTCAGGATGGCCGCTGGCAGCAGGAGGTCGAACGGCTGCAGCGTCTCGATCATCACCTCGTTGTCGCCGTCGACGCCGACGAGCTCGACGGCACCGTGCAGCAGCCACGGCGCGAATGTCGGAATCTCGCCCTGCTCGAACAGGATGCTGCCTGCCGGAACCCGGTGCAGCACGGCCTGCTGCGCCAGGCGCTCGATCGTCGCGTTGGCGACGTGGCACAGCCAGGGGATCTGCATCAGCATCTCCGCGAGCTGCGGTGCCGGTGCGAGCCGCTGGCTCGATCCGACGCCGGGCGGCGGGGGCAGGGTCATTGCTTCCACGGCTCCCTCACATGTCGTTCGGGTTTTGGCGGCGATAGTTCGGTGACATAGATCACGCTCATACATGCCGACCATCCGGCTCGGCTTTGATCCATATCAATGCGTCAGCGTAAGCTAGCACTCAGCTTGCTTACCGGCGCCGTGGCATCGGGCCGCGAACCGCGCGCCCGCGGGTATCGTTCCGGCGAGGCGTCGGCTGAAGCGCTCAGGAGGGAGTGCCGATTGTGGACGCAGCGACCCGCGCGACAACCGCCGCTGGAACCATGAGCATGGCGGAGCGAGGACTGCATGGCAGCCCGAGCCAGGGCCTGGTCATGGGCACCTGGGGATTTTTCATCGGCTTTGCCGGCGTCGCGCTCTATGGGCCGGCGGCGCATACGTTCCAGCTCTCCATGCACCTCTCGCCGCTGCTGGTCGGGCTGCTGGTCGCAGCCCCGCAGCTGACCGGATCGCTGCTGCGCATTCCGTTCGGCGCCTGGGTGGACAAGGCCGGCGGGCGACTGCCGATGCTGGTGCTGTTCGGCGTCTCGATCGTCGGCATGTGGGGGCTGGTCTTCATCCTGGTCACCGTCACGCACGTCACGGCGGCGCTCTACCCGGTTATCCTGCTGTTCGGCTTCATGAGCGGCTGTGGTGTCGCCTCCTTCTCGGTTGGCATCCCGCAGGTCTCCTACTGGTTCCCGAAAAACCGCCAGGGCACGGCGCTCGGCATCTACGGCGGCGTCGGCAATCTGGCGCCGGGCCTGTTCACGCTGCTGCTGCCGTTCGCGATCAAGGCGCTCGGCCTTGCCGGCTCCTACCTTGCCTGGCTTGCGTTCCTGCTGATCGGCACCGGCATTTATGGCTGGCTCGCCCGCGATGCCTATTATTTCCAGTTGCGCGCCCGTGACGTTGCGGCCGAGGAGGCGCGGGCGATCGCCGGCAGCCATGGCCAGGAGCTGTTCCCACGCGATTCCGTCTGGGGCGCGCTGATCATGGCCGCGGACGAGACGCGGACCTGGGGCCTCACCTTCCTCTACTTCGTCTCCTTCGGTGGCTTCCTCGCGCTGACGGTCTGGTTCCCCACCTACTGGATCAACCTCTACCATCTGAGCCCGGTCCGTGCCGGCATGCTCGGCGGCCTCGGCTTCTCGCTGCTCGCGGCGGTGACGCGCGTCGGTGGCGGCCCGCTCGCGGAGAAGTTCGGCGGCGAGGTCATGGCGCTGCTCGCCTTCGCCATCGTGCTGGTGGGCGCCGCGCTGCTGACGTTCGTCATGGCCTTCCAGGTCAACGTCGCGGGCGAACTCGCGATCGGGCTGGGCATGGGGCTCGGCAACGCCGCGGTGTTCAAGATGGTGCCGAAATACGTGCCGCACGCGGTGGGTGGCGCCTCGGGCATCGTCGGCGGTCTCGGCGCACTCGGCGGCTTCGTGATCCCGCCGACGCTCGGCCTGTTCGCCAGTGCCCTGGGGGCGCAGGGCTATTCGGGCGGGTTCTTCGTCTACGTCGTGCTCGCGGTCGCGGCGATGCTGGTCGCGATCGGCTTCATCCGCACCCGCAACCGCGCTGCGGCGGCCTGAGGGCAGAGCGATGAGCCTGTTTCTCGATCGTCTGACCTTCTTCCGACGTCGTAACGAGCCTTTTGCCGGCGGCCACGGCGTCACCACCGACGAGCCGCGCGACTGGGAGGACGCCTATCGCAAACGCTGGCAGCACGACAAGATCGTCCGCTCCACGCATGGGGTGAACTGCACCGGCTCCTGCTCGTGGAAGATCTATGTCAAGGGCGGGATCGTCACCTGGGAGACGCAGCAGACCGATTATCCGCGAACGCGCCCGGACATGCCCAACCACGAGCCGCGCGGCTGCTCGCGCGGAGCGAGCTACTCCTGGTACCTCTATTCGGCGAACCGTCTGAAGCACCCGCTGGTGCGCAGCCGGCTGCTGCGGCTGTGGCGCGAGGCGCGTGCCCAGCACACACCGGTCGCCGCCTGGGCGTCGATCGTCGAGGATGCAGGCAAGCGGGCGAGCTACGTCAGCCGGCGTGGCCTCGGCGGCTTCGTGCGCGCCCGCTGGGACGAGGTCAACGAGATCGTTGCCGCCGCCAATGCCTATACGATCAGGACCTACGGCCCGGACCGCGTCGTCGGCTTCTCGCCGATCCCGGCGATGTCGATGCTCTCCTATGCCGCCGGCGCACGCTACCTCTCGCTGCTGGGCGGTGTGTGCCTCAGCTTCTATGACTGGTACTGCGACCTGCCGCCGGCAAGCCCGATGACCTGGGGCGAGCAGACTGACGTGCCCGAGAGCGCCGACTGGTACAATGCCGGCTACCTCATCCTCTGGGGCTCCAATGTTCCGCAGACGCGCACGCCGGATGCGCATTTCTATACCGAGGCGCGCTACCGCGGCGCGAAGAGCGTCGTCATTTCGCCTGATTACGCCGAAGCAACGAAATTCGCGGATCTCTGGCTGCACCCGAAGCAGGGAACTGACGCGGCGCTGGCGCTGGCGATGGGCCACGTGGTCCTGCGCGAGTTCCATCTCGAACGCCAGGTGCCCTATTTCGACGACTACGCGAGGCGCTACAGCGACCTGCCGATGCTGGTGCGCCTGTCACGCCAGGGCGAGCACTTCGTGCCGGAGCGGCTGTTGCGCGCCGAGGATTTCTCGGATGCGCTGGGCGAGGCGAACAACCCGGACTGGAAGACGGTGGCCTTCGACGAGGAGGGCGCGCCGGTGGCGCCACGCGGCTCCATCGGCTTTCGCTGGGGCGAGCAGGGCAAGTGGAATCTCGAGCCGCGCGAGGGCCACGGGCGCGAGGTGAAGCTCGCCCTCACGCTTGCCGATGCGGGCGAGACGGTGTCCGTTGCGTTTCCGTATTTTGGTGGCGTCGCCAGCAACGGTTTCGCCGCGACCGAGCATGCCGAGGTGCAGCCGCGCCATGTGCCAGTCCGCCGGCTGCCGCTCAAGGAGGGCGAGACGCTGGTCGCGACGGTGTTCGACCTGCTGTGCGCCAATTACGGGCTCGATCGCGGCTTCGGCGGCGACAACGTCGCGCGCGATTACGATACGGACCAGCCGTTCACGCCGGCCTGGGCGGAGCGTGTCACCGGCGTGCCGCGCCAACAGATCATTCATGTTGCGCGTGAGTTCGCGTCCACCGCCGAAAAGACCAACGGCCGCTCGATGGTCATCCTCGGCGCCGGGCTCAATCACTGGTACCATATGGATATGAGCTACCGGGGGATCATCAATCTCCTGGTGCTCTGCGGCTGTGTTGGCCAGTCCGGCGGCGGGTGGTCGCACTATGTCGGCCAGGAGAAGCTGCGCCCGCAGACCGGCTGGCTGCCGGTGGCCTTCGCGCTCGACTGGAACCGCCCGGCGCGGCAGCAGAACGCGACCTCGTTCTTCTACGCGCACACGGATCAGTGGCGCTACGAAACGCTCGCGACCTCGGAGATCCTGTCACCGACCGCGCCGGCGGGCGACTGGTCCGGCAGCCTCATCGACTACAACGTGCGCGCCGAGCGCATGGGCTGGCTGCCGTCCGCCCCGCAGCTGAGGCAGAACCCGCTCTCGATCGCGGCACGCGCCAAGACAGCGGGGCTGGAGCCGAAGGATTACGTCGCCAGGGCGCTGGCATCGGGCGAGTTGGAGCTCTCCTGCCACGATCCGGACGATCCCGCGAACTGGCCGCGCAACCTGTTCGTCTGGCGTTCCAATCTGCTCGGCTCGTCGGGCAAGGGGCACGAGTATTTCCTCAAGCACCTGCTGGGCACATCGAACGGGGTGCTGGGCAAGGATCTCGGTGAGGAGGGGGGCGAGAAGCCGCAGGAGGTCGCTTGGCACGAGCAGGCGCCGGCGGGCAAGCTCGACCTGCTGGTGACACTCGATTTCCGCATGAGCACGACCTGCGTCTATTCCGACATCGTGCTGCCGACGGCGACCTGGTATGAGAAGGCGGACCTCAACACCTCCGACATGCACCCGTTCATCCATCCGCTTTCCGCGGCGGTGGACCCGGCCTGGGAGTCGCGCACGGACTGGGACATCTACCGCGGCTTCGCCGAGGTGTTCTCGAAAATCGCGCCGGAGGTGCTGGGCAAGGAGACGGATGTCGTGCTCAGCCCGATCCTGCACGACACCGCCGGCGAACTGGCGCAGCCCTATGACGTGCGCGACTGGAAGGCGGGCGGGCCCGCGCCGATCCCCGGGCGCACCATGCCTTCCGTGACGGTCACGGAACGGGATTATGCGGCGATCCACGAGCGCTTCACGTCGGTCGGGCCGCTGTTGGAGAAGCTCGGCAACGGCGGCAAGGGCATCGGCTGGAACACCCAGCAGGAGATCGAGTTCCTGCGCGAGCTGAACGGCCGCGCCGCCAACGGGCAGCCGAACATGCACTCGGACATCGACGCGATCGAGGTGGTACTCAGCCTCGCACCCGAAACGAATGGCGGGGTCGCGGTGAAGGCGTGGGAGGCGCTCGGCAAGATCACCGGGCGCGAGCACACGCATCTCGCGACACCGAAGGAGGACGAGAAGATACGCTACCGCGATCTGCAGGCGCAGCCGCGCAAGATTATCACTTCGCCCACCTGGTCGGGCATCGAGAGCGAGAAGGTCTGCTACAGCGCCGGCTATACCAACGTGCACGAGCTGATTCCGTGGCGCACGATCACCGGCCGCCAGCAACTCTACCAGGACCATTCATGGATGCGCGCGTTCGGCGAGGCATTCGTCACCTGGCGCCCGCCCGTCGATACCAAGGCCGTGGCGCCGGTGCGCGGCCGGTACGGTAACGGCAACAAGGAGATCGTGCTGAACTTCATCACGCCGCACCAGAAATGGGGGATTCACAGCACCTACACCGACAATCTGCTGATGCTGACGCTGAACCGCGGCGGCCCGGTGATCTGGATCAGCGAGGACGATGCGCGCGAGGCCGGCATCGCCGATAACGACTGGGTCGAGGCCTACAATGCCAACGGCGCGCTGGTGGCCCGCGCGGTCGTCTCGCAGCGGGTCAATCCGGGCATGTCGCTGATGTACCATGCGCAGGAGAAGATCGTGAACGTGCCGGGCAGCGAGGTTACCGGCCAGCGCGGCGGCATCCACAACTCGGTTACGCGCGCGGTGCTGAAGCCCACACACATGATCGGCGGCTATGCGCAGCAGGCTTACGGCTTCAACTACTACGGCACGGTCGGATCCAACCGCGACGAGTTCATCATCGTGCGGCGCATGAGCAAGGTCGACTGGCTCGACGACGAGCCGACCGCTGCCAGGGAGAGCGTGTGATGAAGGTTCGCGCACAGATCGCCATGGTGCTGAACCTCGACAAGTGCATCGGCTGCCATACCTGCTCCGTCACCTGCAAGAACGTATGGACCAGCCGCGAGGGCGTCGAATACGCCTGGTTCAACAACGTCGAGACCAAGCCAGGGATCGGCTATCCGAAGGAGTGGGAGAACCAGAAGCGCTGGAACGGTGGGTGGGTACGTCGACGCAACGGCAGCATCGAGCCGCGCATCGGCGCCAAATGGCGGGTGCTGGCGAAGATCTTCGCCAACCCCGACCTGCCGGAGATCGACGACTACTACGAGCCCTTCACCTTCGATTACGAACACCTGCAGACCGCACCGGAAGGCAGGGCGATGCCGACGGCGCGGCCGCGCTCGCTTATCTCCGGCGAGCGGATGGAGAAGATCGAGTGGGGCCCGAACTGGGAGGAGATCCTGGGCGGCGAGTTCGCCAAGCGCTCGCGCGACATCAATTTCGAGGGCATGCAGAAGGAAATTTACGGCGCCTTCGAGAACACCTTCATGATGTATCTGCCGCGGCTGTGCGAGCATTGCCTCAATCCGGCCTGTGTCGCGGCCTGTCCGTCGGGGGCGATCTACAAGCGCGAGGAGGACGGCATCGTCCTCATCGACCAGGACAAATGCCGGGGCTGGCGCATGTGCGTCTCCGGCTGCCCGTACAAGAAGATCTATTACAACTGGTCTTCCGGGAAGTCGGAGAAATGCATCTTCTGCTACCCGCGCATCGAGTCGGGGCAGCCGACGGTGTGCTCGGAGACCTGCGTCGGGCGCATCCGCTATCTTGGCGTTGTTCTCTACGACGCTGACCGCATCGAGGAGGCCGCGTCGGTTGCCGACGAGGGCGGTCTTTACGAAGCCCAGCTCAAGGTGTTTCTCGACCCGTTCGACCCGGCGGTGCAGGCGCAGGCCCGCGCCGGGGGAATCGCCGAGGCATGGCTGGAGGCGGCACGGCGCTCACCGGTCTGGCGCATGGCGATGGACTGGCGGATCGCCTTCCCGCTGCATCCCGAATACCGCACACTGCCGATGGTCTGGTATGTGCCGCCGCTCTCGCCGATCCAGGCCGCGGCGGCGCAGGGCGAGCTCGGGGAGAACGGCGGCCTGCCCGATGTCGCCTCGCTGCGCATCCCGGTGCGCTACCTTGCCAACCTGCTGACCGCCGGTCGCACCGAACCGGTGGAGCTGGCGCTGCGGCGGATGCTCGCCATGCGCGCCTATATGCGGGCCAAGACCGTTGACGGGTTGATCGACGAGGCAGTGGCCGAGAGTGTCGGCCTCACGGGGGCGGATATCGAAGCAATGTGCCGGCTCCTGGCGGTCGCCAATTACGAAGATCGTTTTGTAATTCCAACGGTTCACCGCGAGACCGGCGAGGACGCCTACCAGCTGCGCGGCGGCTGCGGTTTCTCTTTCGGCGAAGGTTGCACGGGGCGTACCGGATTCGACCTGTTCGGCCAGAAGGCGGGACGCGGCAGGAACCCGATGGAGGTCGAGTGATGGCGCGCACGTATCGCGTGCTCGCGGCCTTGCTTTCCTACCCGAGCGCGGAGCTGAAACAGAACGCGACCGCGCTGCCGGCGATCCTGGAGGAGGAGGCGCTGCTGGAGCCCGAGCAGCGCTCCGCCCTCACCGCCTTCCTGCGCGAACTCGACGCGACGGACCTCTATGAGCTCGAGGAACGTTATGTCGGACTGTTCGACCGCGGTCGTGCCGTCTCGCTGCATCTCTTCGAGCACGTCCACGGCGAGAGCCGTGATCGCGGGCAGGCCATGGTCGACCTGCTAGCACTCTACGAGGAGCATGGGCTCGAAGTCGCACCCGGGGAGTTGCCGGATTTCCTGCCGCTGTTTCTCGAGTTTCTCTCATTGCTGCCACTCGCCGAGGCACAGGCGCTGCTCGCCGAGCCGGCCGCGATCCTGCGCGAGTTGGCCGGGCGGCTCGCGCGGCGCGACGCGGGCTACGGTGCGGTGATGGCCGCGGTGGCGACACTCGCACAGGCGCCGCGGACTGGCGCCTCCGCGATCCCCGATGAGGATGCCGACGATCTTGCCGCCCTCGATGCGGCCTGGGAGGACGCGGCAGTTCGTTTCGGCCCCGCGGAATCCCTTGACGGTTGCGGCCCCGATCGGCTGCGGGCGCGCCTGCGCGCGGCGCAACGCGATGCCCGACGCAGCGAGGCTTGCGGGGCCTGAGGAGAGACGAGCATGAGCACCTGGCTGAATACTGCGCTCTACGGCTGGTACCCATATGTCGCACTGACCGTCTTTCTGGTCGGGAGCGTGCTGCGCTTCGACCACTCGCAATACACGTGGCGTTCAGGCTCCAGTCAGCTGTTGCGGGGACGGCAGATGATCTGGGGGTCGAACCTGTTCCATGTCGGTATCCTGGTCATCTTCGTCGGCCATCTGGTGGGTCTGCTGACGCCGCTTGCGCTGCTGGAGGCGCTG